>JAUJME010000033.1 GCA_030447005.1 Solirubrobacteraceae bacterium
GCTCGCGGTTCTCGGGCAGCAGCGGGTTGGGCTCGTGGTCGGGGAAGTTGCCGTCGGGCTCCCAGTAGGTCGGGACGAGGTCGAGCCCGTCGAGCTGGTCGAGGATCGGGCCGACCATCGGGCCGGCCATCCCGTTGCCGCCGTCGAGGACCACCTTCAGCGGCCGGATCGCGCCCGGGTCGATGAAGTCGAGCGCCCGCTCCTGGAACTCGCGGGTGACGTCGACGTCCTCCGCGCTGCCGCCCCCGGGCGCGTCGCCCAGGCCGGCCTCGATCTCTGAGCGCACGTCGCCGATCCCGGCGTCGCCCGACAGCGCGATGGCGCCCTCCTTGACGAGCTTCGCGCCCGTGTAGGCCTTCGGGTTGTGCGAGGCGGTGCACATCAGGCCGCCGTCGAGCTCGCGCGAGCCGACGAGGAAGTAGAGCTGCTCCGTGCCGACCATCCCGGCGTCGAGGACGTGCGCTCCCTCGGCGACCATCCCCGCCTTGTAGCGGCCGGCCAGCTCCGGGGCGGTGAGGCGCATGTCGCGCCCCAGGCCGATCCGCAGCTCGCCCGCCGGCCTGCCGGCGCCCTTGGCGAGCACGCGGGCGAACGCGCGGCCGACCTGCTCGGCGACGTCGCCGTCGATCTGCTCGCCGTAGAGGCCGCGGATGTCGTAGGCCTTGAAGATCTCCGGGGGCGGGGTGCTCGGCATGGGGCGCGCACAATACGGGGCGATGGTCGGCGACCTCGCGCGCCTTCAGCCACGCTGGGCCGGGACCCGCGCGACGCCGAGCACCACCATCCCGATCCCGAGCCGGTCCTGCGCGGCGGCCACCGCGCGCAGCCCGAGCCGCACCGGCGCCAGGGGGCGGGCGTGCGGGTCGACCCCGCGCCGCCAGCCCGCGCGGCCGAGGCTCTCGAGCGCCTCGCCGAGCGTGTGGTCGCGGCTGAGGTGCGACGGGGTGCGGACGGCGAGCGGCTCGAGCCCGGCGAGGACGAACGCCGTCCGCAGCGTGCGGGGCGAGAGATGGACGAGATGCTCGAGCGGCCGGAGGTGCATCCAGGCCGAGCCGGTGGCCGCTCGCACCTGCGAGTCGAAGTTCGGGCTCTCGATCACCACGGCGCCGCCCGAGCGCGTCCAGCGCGCGAGCGTCCGCAGGAAGGCGGGGACGTCGTCGAGGTGCTCGGCGACGTGGAAGGCCGAGACCACGTCGTAGTGGCGCTCGGGCAGCCCGGAGTCCTCGAGCCGCGTGGCAACGATGTCGAGGCCTGCGCGCTCGCGCCCCACCCGCGCCGCGTCCTCGAGCGGCTCGGCGCCCTGCACCCGCCAGCCGCGCGCCCGCGCGGCCTCGAGCAGCTCTCCCTGCCCGCAGCCGACGTCGAGGAGCGTCCCGGCGCGGATGCCGGCGATCCGCTCCACCAGCCGCATCCGCTGGCCGCCGACCTCGACGAGGTAGGCGTGCCAGCGCGGATGGGAGAGGTCGATGCCGAACCGGCCGCCCGCACCCGAGAGGTAGCCCTCCGTGAAGACGTCGTCGGGATCGGCGTGGCGGGCGGCCCGCACCGTCCCGCACGACGAGCAGCGCTCGAGGACATCGGCGTCGCCGAGCGGGACGGGGGTCGATCCGCTCGCTCCGCAGACCGGGCAGCGCTCGAGCTCGAGGACGCGCACGGCGGCCAAGGCTAGGCGCCGCCCGCGGCGCGCCGCAGCGAAACCAGCCAGCCCTCGGCGGTGGCGCCCCAGGTCCGCGATGCCGCCCGCTCGAGGCCGCGGCGGCGCAGCTCGGCGGCGAGCGCCGGGCTGTCGAGGACACGGGCGAGGCCGTCGCGGAGCCCCTCGGCGGTCGGCGCGACGATCAGCCCTGCGTCGCCGACCACCTCGGGCAGGGCGCCTCCGTCCGTCGTCACCACGGGCGCCCCGCAGGCCATCGCCTCGAGCGCCGGGAGGCCGAAGCCCTCCGACCGGCTGGGAACGCACACCGCCGCCGCCCGCCCCATGAGCGCGGCGAGCTCTCGATCGGAGAGCCCGGCGTGGACGCGGACGCGGCCGGGCGCGCCGGGCAGCTCCGCGCGGGCGGCCTCGAGCAGCGGGGCCGAGTCGGCGCGGTCGGGCGCGGGGGAAAGGACGAGATCGAGGCGGTGGGGATGGCCGTCGGCGGCCAGCGCCGCCATCGCCTCGCGCAGCGCGGGCAGGTTCTTGCGCGGGTGGACCGTCCCGACGAAGAGCACGAACGGATCGGCGGCCGGACCGGGCGCCGGCCGGAAGACCGACGGATCGGCGCCGTGGGGCACGACGTCGACCGCCCGTGCTCCGTGGACGGCGACGATCTCCTCCCGCGCGCTCCGCGCCGCGGTGATCACGCGGTCGGCGGCCGCCACCGCCGCGCCCGTGCGCTCGCGCATCAGCGCCGCGAACTCCGGCGCCAGGGACGGGTCGTCCCACGAGGCCTCGTGGACCTGGACGACGAGCGGCGACCCGAGGCCGTCGGCGCCCGCGTGCCCGTCGGCGAGCCACACGTCGGGCCGCCGCCGGCCCTCCCCACCGGGCACGAGCCGGACCCGCGCGTCGAGCTCGCGCAGGACCTCGCGCCACACGCGCCCGTGGCCGCCGCCCGCGGCCCCTGCGAGCAGCGGCGCGGGGACCGCGACGCGCAGGCGGCGGCGCCTCACGGGTGGCGCGCGTGGTGGACGACGTGGCGCACCGACCAGCCCTGGCTCGAGCGCATGTCGAACCGGGCGACCTCCCCGACGGCGTGGAACCCCGCGTAGTGGAGCATCCGCCGCCACGCGCGCCGCGACGGCATCCAGAAGACCACCGCGGCATCCCGGTCGGCGCGGTAGCGGGCGGCGGGGAAGGGCAGGACGTCGAGCGCGCGGTCGTACGCCTCCGCCGAGACGAAGAGCCCGCCGGGCGCGGTCAGGGCGGCGATCCGCTCCAGCGCCAGCAGCTGGTCGCGCAGGTGGATGAGGACGGAGCCGCAGAGGACGACGTCGAAGGTCCCGAGCTCCTCCGGCGCGGCGTCGTAGACCGAGCGCACGACGCGGCGGACCCGCGAGCCGAGCAGCTCGCGGGCGAGCTCGAAGCCGGCCCCGCGCCGGACGTCGGGGAACGAGGCGGGCCGCCGCCGCGGCGGCCAGTCGAGCGCCGCCTCGTCGTCGAGGTCGAGGGCGATGACCTCGGCGGCCCCGCGGCGCTCGCACTCGAACGCCCAGAAGCCGTCCCAGGTGCCGATCTCCAGCACGCGCTTGCCCGCGAGCGAGGCGGGGAGCCCGTAGTGGGGCACGTACGGCCGGAGGTCGAAGATGCCCTGCGTCGTCAGGCCCGGGAGCTCGAGCGTGTGGTACCAGGACTGGCGCCTGGCGCGGTCGAGGGCGTCCACGTCGCGGCACCGTATCCTCCCGCGCCGTGCCGGGCACGGTCCATCCGGGGGCGCGGCGGTGACCGACCGGGCCGGCGCGAAGGTGATCGTCGTGATGCCGGCGCGCAACGCCGCGCGCACGCTCGAGAAGACGATCTCCGGCATCCCGCGCGACTGGGTCGACGAGATCATCCTCGTCGACGACAAGTCCACCGACGACACCGTCGAGGCCGCGCGGCGCGTCGGCGACCGGCTTCACGTCATCTGGCATCCGCACAACGTCGGCTACGGCGGCAACCAGAAGACCTGCTACCTCGAGGCGCTCCAGCGCGAGGCCGACGTCGTGGTGATGCTCCACCCCGACGGCCAGTACGAGCCGAGCCTGATCCCCAAGCTCGTCGCGCCGATCGTCGCGGGGGAGGCCGACCTCGTCCTCGGCTCGCGCTTCCTGACGCCGGGCGGCCCGCGGGCGGGCGGAATGCCGTGGTGGAAGCTGATCGGCAACCGCGGCCTGACCGCGATCGAGAACCGCGCGCTGGGCACGAGGCTGTCGGAGATGCACACGGGCTATCGCGCCTACTCGCGGCGGCTGCTGCTCGAGGTGCCGTGGCTGCGCAACGCGCTGGACTTCTCGTTTGACTCCGAGGTGCTCATGCAGGCCGTTCACTTCGGCTTCCGCATCCACGAGGTCCCGTGCCGGACGATCTACTTCGACGACGCGTCGTCCATCTCGTTCGGGCCCGCGGCCGTCTACGGGACCAAGACGCTGCTCGCCGCCGGGCGGCTGCGGCTGCACCGCGCGGGGATCTGGCGATCCCGGAAGTTCACGCCGTGAGCCCGGTCACCGGCGAGCGGGTCACGACGACGGAGGGCGGCTTCAACCCGACCTGGCAGCGCCACGTCGCCGCCTACGCCGCCGCCGCGCGGCTGCTGCCCGAGCGGGGGCGGGTGCTCGACCTCGGCTGCGGCGTCGGGCACTCCTTCGCGCTGCTCGCCCCGCGTGAGACGGTCGGCGTCGACCTCGACGCCGGGGCGCTGGCCGGCCAGGGCCGCGAGACCGTCGTGGCCGACATGCGGGCGCTCCCGTTCGGAGCCGCCAGCTTCGCCTCCGTGGTCTCCGTGCAGTCGATCGAGCACGTCCCGGACCCCGAGCGGGTGCTCTCGGAGGTGGTCCGGGTGCTCGAGCCGGGCGGCGTCGCGATCTTCGTGACGCCGAACCGCCTGACCTTCGCCCGGGCCGACGAGATCATCGATCCCTACCACTTCCTCGAGTACGACCCGGGCGAGCTCCGCGCGCTGTGCGCGCCGTACTTCGACCGGGTGGAGCTGCGCGGGGTGTTCGGCTCCCCGCGCCACCTCGAGCTCGTGGCGGAGGAGCACCGGCAGCTCGACCGCCTGCTGGCCGCCGATCCGCTGCGCGCCCGCCGTCTGGTGCCCCGCCGCGTCCGGCAGCGCCTCTACGACGCGCTGCTCACCCGCGCGCGGCGGGCGAGCGACCCGCGGGCGGCGGCCATCACGCCGGAGGACTTCGAGGTCCGCACCGAGGGCCTCCACGAGGCGCTGGACCTGATCGCGGTGTGCTCGACCAGGCTCAGCGGACCTGCCGGGCCGCGATGACGTGCTGGTAGGTCAGCACGGCGCGCGCGCCGGGGACGGGCGCCAGGGGCCGCGCGAGCCGGTCCCACGGGCTCGCGTGGCGCCGCATCCGCATCCGCCGGTCGACGAGCTCGACCTCGAGCCCCGCCCCGCCGAGCAGCGCGTGGGCGTCGCGGAGCGTGAACCACCGCAGGTGCGTGGCGTCGAAGACGCCCTCCGGGCGCCGGGGCCAGGTCCCGCGCACGCCGAGCGCCCAGAAGGTCTCCCAGTAGCGGACGTTGGGGAGCGAGACGATCGCGCGGCACCCCGGATCGAGCAGCGCGGCGAAGCGGCCGAGCGCCGCCCACGGGTCGACGAGGTGCTCGAGGACGTCGGCGGCCACGAGGCAGTCGAAGCGCCCGAGGCCGGGGGCCTCGAGCGTGTCGAGGTCGCCCTCGATCACCCGGTCGAGCCGCTCGCGGGCGTCGGCGGCGTAGGCGGGGTCGCGCTCCACGCCGACCACCTCGACCTCGCCGGCGCTCCGCGCCTTGAGCGCCGCGCCGAGCGCGCCCGAGGCGCAGCCGAGGTCGAGCACCCGCCGCGCGCCGGGCGGCACGAGGGCGAGGATCTCGGGCCGGGCGGCCTCGTAGGCGTGGGCCCGGGCGGCGCGGAGGTCGTCGCTCACCGCGGGCATACTGCCCGACCGTGAGCGCGCCCGAGATCGCCGTCGTGGTGGCCACCAACGGCGCGCGGCCCCTGCGGCTGCGCTGGCTGCTCAACGCGCTCGAGGAGCAGGACCTCGCGCGGGAGCGCTTCGAGGTGCTCGTCGGCCACGACTCGGCCGACCCGGCGGTCCACGCGCTCCTCGCCGGCCACCCGCTCGCGCGCAGCGGCGCGCTGCGAGCGCTCGAGCTCCCGCCGTCGGGCCCGGCGCCCAAGCGCAACGCGGCGTGGCGGGCCGCCCGCGCGCCGGTCGTGGCGTTCACCGACGACGACTGCCGGCCGCCCGCCGGCTGGGTGCGCGCGGCGCTCGAGGCCGCGGCCGCCCACCCCGGCGCGATCGTCCAGGGCCAGACCCAGCCCGACCCCGGGGAGCTCGAGATCCTCCTGCGCGCGCCGCACGCCCGCACGCAGCAGATCGTCCCGCCGCACGTGATGGCGCAGACGTGCAACATCGTCTACCCGCGGGCGCTGCTCGAGGCGGTCGGCGGCTTCGACGACTCCTATCCCGACGCAGCGGGGGAGGACGTCGACCTCGCGCTGCGCGCCCGCGCGACCGGCGCGCCCTACGTGGCGGCGCCCGAGGTCCTCACCCACCACGCGGTGGAGACCGGCCTGCTCGCGCGGCTGCGCCAGACCTGGCGCTGGCAGCACCTGGCGCTGATGGTGCGCCGTCACCCCGAGCTGCGGCGCGAGATGGCGGCAGGCGGCTACGTCTGGAAGGCCGGCCACCTGCGGGCGGCCGGCGTGCTCGCGGCCGCCGCGGTCGCCTCCCGCGCCCCGCTCGCGGCGGTCGCGCTCGCCGCCCCCTACGTCGCCGCCACCGGCCTGCGCTACGGGCGCACCCCGCGCGGGCTGGCGCGCTGGGCCGCCGAGCTCCCCGGTCGTGTGCTCGTCGACGCGGTCGAGCTGACGGCGATGATGAGAGGGTCCGTGCGGCACCGCACGCTCCTGCTGTGACGCGCGTCGCGCTGCTGCATCCCGTCTACTGGCCCGAGGTGCGGCGGGGCGCGGAGCGGATGACCCGGGAGCTCGCCGACGGCCTCGCCGCGCGCGGCCACGTGCCGCGGATCCTCACCTCCCATCCCGGCCGGCCGTCGCGCGGGGTGGAGGACGGCGTGGAGGTCGTCCGCGGCTGGCGCGCGCCCGACGGCCGCCTGCGCCGGCGGCTCTACGAGGAGTACTTGACTTCGATCCCGCCCGCCGCGCTCGCCCTCGCGCGCGGCGACGACGACGTCGCGGTGGCGCTGCACACCGCGAGCGCGGTGGCCGCGGGGGAGTGGTCGCGCCGCACGGGGCGCCCGATGGTCCTCGCCTACATGGGCATCCCCGCCTTCCCGTGGATCGCCGCCCGCCGCGGCCGCGCCGCGCTCACCGCGCGCGCCCTGCGCGACGCCGCCGCGGTCACCGCCCTCTCGGAGGCCGCGGCCGCGGCGATGGAGCGGTGGCTCGGCGCGCGGGCACGGGTGATCCCGCCCGGCGTCGACGTCGAGGCGTTCCGCCCGGGCGGGGAGCGGGCGGCGGCGCCGACCGTGGTCTGCGCGGCGGACGCGCGCGAACCCCGCAAGCGCGTGGCGCTGCTCGTCGAGGCGTTCGCCCGTGTGCGCCGCGAGCGGCCGGGAGCAC
The DNA here is from genome assembly GCA_030447005.1 of Solirubrobacteraceae bacterium. Next base: position 7,263 of record JAUJME010000033.1, read on the forward strand.
GGCTCGTCCTCGACCGCGCGACCGCCGCCGGCTTCGCGGACCCGGCGGCCGGGATCGAGCTCGCGGCGATGGACGAACGGGCGGAGCTCGCGGCGCTGTATCGCTCGGCCTGGGTCTCCGTCCTGCCCTCGGTGGGGGAGGCGTTCGGGCTCGTGCTCGCCGAGGCGCTCGCGTGCGGGACGCCCGTGGCCGGCTCGGACCGTGACGGCATCCCGGAGGTCCTCGGCGGCGACGAGCGCGTCGGCCGGCTCTTCGCCGGCGACGAGCCGGAGCCGCTCGCGCGCGCGCTGCTCGAGGCGATCGAGCTCGCTCGCGAGCCGTCCACCGCGCTCGCCTGCCGTGCCCGAGCGGAGTCCCTCTCGACCGCCCGCACCGCCGCCGCCTACGAGGCGGTGTTCACCGAGCTCGGCGCAGGCGCGCGAGCGTGAACTGCGTCCCTTCGCCGCTCAGCAGCTCGACGGCGAGGCCGGCCTCCTCGGCCGCTCGCCGCAGCGCCCCCGGGTCGACCGCCGAACCCAGCCAGGCGGGGTGATCGACGCCGCGCGGCGCGCGACCGAGGCGGCCGAGCGCCGGGCGGCGCAGCGCGGCGCCCCCCGACTCGCGCGGCGCGTGCACCGCCGGGTCGGTCGAGAGCTGGAAGCCGGCCCAGCCGCCCGGGCGCAGCACGCGGCCCATCTCGGAGACGTAGCCCAGGGTCAGCGTCGGGTCGGGCAGGTGCTGGAAGACCACGTGGGAGAGGATTCCGTCGGCGGTCGCGTCCGGGACGGCGGCGAGCGTGCGCCCGTCGCCGCGGACCCAGTCGACGTTGCCCAGACCCGGGTGGTGAGCGCGGGCGCGGGCCAGCATCTCCTCGGAGACGTCGACCGCGCTCACCCGCGCGACCCGGGAGGCCAGCGCTCGCGTGAGCCGCCCGATGCCGCAGCCGATCTCCACCAAATGGTCCTCCGCCCGCAGGCCGACGCCGAGGAGGTCGAGCAGCGTGTCGAGCGTGTGCTCGCCGTCCTCCCACAGCCCTGCGAGGTCGGCGTCGCCGTACGCGCGGCGGTTGTCGACGAAGAAGGCGGCGTCCTCCCGGGCCCGGGCGTCCCAGAACGCCGCCATGTCGTCCCCCGCCATGCGGCGGAGGCTAGCCTCGACGCGCCATGGCGCCCCTGCTGCACCACGCGCTGCTCGGGCTGGCCGTGTGGGCTCTGGCGAGCGCCGGTTGGCGGGTGGCGGCCGATCTGACCCCCGTCCGCCTCGAGCGGTGGCTCGCCGCCGCGCCGCTGGCGGTGGCCGCCGCGGTCGCCGAGGCGCTCCTGCTGGGGCGGCTGGGGCTGGGCGGCTCGGCGCCCGCCCTGACGGGCGCGGCGCTCGCCACGTGGCTCGCCGCCCGGTTCGCGTGGCCGCGGATCGTGCCCGGCGCACCTCCGGCCCGCCTGCCGCTGACCACCCGCGCGGCCGCCGGGGCGGCCGCCGGGCTCGCGGCGGCCTGGGTGATCGGGATCCTGCGCCTGCCCGCGCTGAACGCCGACGCGCTCACCTACCACCTCGCCGAGGTCGCCGGCTGGGTGGCCGGCGGCGAGACCGGCGCCCGCGATCCCGGGATCTACGGCGTGCCGGTCGAGGCCTACCCGAAGGCGTGGGAGGTCACGGTCGCCTGGGCGGCCGGGATCGCCCACTCGCCGGGGGTCGCCGCGCCCGCGATGCTCGCCGCCGCGGCGCTCATCGCCGCCGGTGCCTACGGCGCCGCCCGCGCGCTGGCCGTCCCGCCGCTCGTCGCCGCGCTCGCCGGCGCGCTGCTCGCCACGCTCCCGCCCGTCCTCGCCCAGCTCGGCGGGCCGAACACCGACGTCCCGGCGCTCGGGTGGCTCGGCTGCACCGCGGCGCTGGCGCTCGCCGCGCGCGCCCGCCCGGGGCTCCTCGCGCCGGCGCTCGTGGCGGCCGGCCTGGCGATCGGGACGAAGCCCACGACCGCGCCGCTCGTCCTCGCCGCCCTGCTCGCCGCGCGGCCGCGCGCCGCCGACCCCCGCGCGCTGCTCGCCGCGGGCGCCCTCGCGGCCGTGGTGGGCGCCACGTGGTACGTCCGCAACCTCGTCCTGCACGGCTCGCCGCTGTGGCCGTTCTTCGCCGGCCCGGGCGGCGATCCGGTGCCGCGGCTGTTCCGCGAGCTCGGGGCGACCTTCCTCTCCGACCCCGCCGCCGCGCTCTCCGGCCGCGCCGGTCAGTACGCCGAGGTCCTCGGCGGCGGGCTGCTGCTCCTGGCCGCCGCGCCGCTCGCCGTCCTCGCCGACCGCCGCCGCGCGACCGTCGTCACCGCCGCCGTCGCCGCGATCTCGCTGCTGCTGTGGGCGCGCGCGCCGTTCACCGGCGAGCAGGGCGACCCCGAGCTCGACGTCCTCGTGGTGGGCGGCGTCCGCTACGCGCTGCCGGCGCTCGCCGCCGTCGCGCTGGTCGTCGCCCTGGCCGGGCGGCGCCGCCCGCGGGCGGCCGCGGCGGTCCTCGGCGCGGGGGTCCTCTTCAACCTCGTCCGCCTCGCCGACCTGCCCTATCCCGACCGCCCGCGCCTGTGGCTGCTCGCCGCGGGCGTCGCGGCCGGAGCGCACGCCGCGCTCGCGCCGCTCCCGCCGCTCCCCCGCCGCGCCGCCCCGGTCGCCGCGCTCGCCGCGACCGCGGCGGCCCTCGCGCTCGCGGCGCCCGGCTACTGGGCGCGCCACCCCGGCGTCCGCCTGCCCGACGCGGGCGCGGTGCGCTTCCTCGAGTCCCGCCGCGGCGAGGTCGCCATGGCGCCCGTCCGCTTCGCCTCCCTCGCGGGCGACGACCTGCGCCGCCGCGTCACCCTGATCGGCCAGCGCGAGACCTGCGCGGCGCTCGCCCGCCGCCGCGCGCGCGGCGGCTGGGTGGTGCTCGTCACCGCGCCCCAGCCGCGCGCCTTCACCCAGCCCGCCACCGCGCCGGGCTGCCTGCGCGGCGAGCGCCCCGCCTACGCGGACGGCTCGATGGCCATCTACGCGCCGGGATAGAGTTCTCCGCCATGGCCGGTCATTCCAAGTGGGCGGGGATCAAGCACAAGAAGGCGATCGTGGACTCCCGCCGCGGCAAGCTCTTCACCAAGCTCGCGCGGGCGATCACCGTCGCGGCGAAGGAGGGCGGCGGCGACGTCGACGGCAACCCGCGCCTCGCGCTGGCCGTCCAGAAGGCCAAGGACGCCTCGATGCCCAAGGACAACATCGAGCGCGCGATCGCCAAGGGGACCGGCGCGGGCGCCGACACCGACGCGCTCGAGGACGTCCTCTACGAGGGCTACGGCCCGGGCGGCGTCGCGCTGCTCGTCGAGGCGGTCACCGAGAACCGCAACCGCACGGGCTCCGAGGTCCGCCACATCTTCGGCAAGCACGGCGGCTCGCTCGGCGAGCCGGGCTCCGTCGCCTACCTGTTCGACAAGAAGGGGCTCGTCGTGGTGGACGCCGAGCGCTACTCCGAGGACGACCTGATGGTCGCCATCGACGCCGGCGCCGAGGACATCTCGCTCGACGACGACGTCTTCGAGATCGTCTGCGAGCCCGGCGACCTGACCGCGGTGCGCGAGGCCCTCGCGGGCGCGGGGATCGAGATCGAGACCGCCGAGGTCGCCCAGCAGCCCAAGACCCGCGTCCCGCTCGACGAGGAGCAGGCCGGCAAGCTGCTGCGCCTCGTCGACGCCCTCGAGGACCAGGACGACGTCGACACGGTCCACGCGAACTTCGACGTCGACGCCGAAGTGCTGGAGCGGGTCGCGGGCTGAGCCGCGGGGCGCGCGCTCGACCGAACGTCAACCCCGGCTGGTGAGGGGTGCGTGAAGGTCCCGGTGGTCGAGGTGGACCGTTCGCCCCTGCTTCCTCACCAGCCGCCGTGCGCCGTCGCCCGCGGGGAGGCGTCCGACCCCGCACGGAGAATCCCCGCCGTGCGCATGATCGTCTTGGGCATCGATCCGGGGACCGCCAACACCGGCTACGGCGTGGTGGGCCGCTCCGCCGGCCGGCTGGTCGCCCTCGACGGGGGGGTGGTCGAGACGCGGCCCGGCACCGATCCCGGCCGCCGGCTCGCCCAGATCCACGCCCGGGTCGGCGAGCTGCTCGACGAGTACGCGCCCGAGGCGGTCGCGGTCGAGGACCTCTACTTCGGCGCCAACGCCCGCTCGGCGTTCGCGGTCGGCCAGGCGCGCGGCGTGGTCATCCTGGCCGCCGGCCAGCGCGGGA
>JAUJME010000279.1 GCA_030447005.1 Solirubrobacteraceae bacterium
CCGGCGCCCGCGCCGACCCCGTACAGCGGCGCGCCGCCGCCCGTCCGTCCCGTCGACGACTCCTGCCCGGCCGCCGCGGTCCCGCCCGCGGGGTTCGCCGACACCGCCGGCAGCGTCCACGCCCGTGCGATCGACTGCGCGGTCTGGTGGAAGATCGCCGGCGGGACGAGCGCGACGACGTACGCCCCGGCCGCTCGCGTCACGCGGGCGCAGATGGCGTCGTTCCTGGCGCGGACGGTCGCGGAGTCCGGCGGCCGGCTGCCGCGCGACCCGGGGGACGCGTTCGCCGACGACGAGCAGACCGGCGGGCACGAGCTGGCCATCAACCAGCTCGCCGCGACCGGGATCGTGTCGGGCACCGGGGGCCGGTCGTACTCGCCGACCGGGACGGTGACGCGCGCGCAGATGGCGACGTTCCTCGCCCGTGCCTGGCGCTACCGCACCGGCAAGAACCTCAAGGAGGGCGCCGACTACTTCGTCGACGACAACGGTGACGCCCACCAGGCGAGCATCGGGCGGATCGCCCGGGCCGGCTTCGCGGGCGGGGTCGGGCCGGGGCGGTACGCGCCCGGCGGACCGACCGACCGGGCGCAGATGGCGACGTTCCTCGCGCGGTTCCTCGACCTGCTCGTCGAGACGGGGCGCACCGACGCGCTGTCCTGACGGCGTACGACGGCGGGCGCTCTGGCGCGCGGGCGCAGCGGGGACGAGCGGCCGGGAACGCCCAGGGCAGCGCCGGCGAGCCTCGTGGAACGCCAGCCGCGGCTGCGGCGTTCGCCCCGGTATGACGCGTCGACCCGGCCGACTGACCCTCGGCACCTTCGCCCTTGTCCTGACCCTCGCCGGCTGCGCCGGCAGCGACACCGCCGCGCCGGCGGCCGCCCCGGCCGCCGGCAGCGCCGCGACCGCCCACAACGACGCCGACGTTGCGTTCGTCAAGGACATGACGCCCCATCACGACGGCGCGGTCGCGATGTCGGAGCTCGCCGGCGAGCGCGCGTCGAGCCCGCAGGTGAAGGACCTCGCGCAGCGGATCGCTCGGGCGCAGGGGCCCGAGATCGCGCGGATGGAGGAGCTGGCGAAGACCTGGGGCGTCACGATCGGTGCCTCGGGCGGTCACGGAGGCGGGCACGGAGGCGGGCACGGAGGCGGGCACGCCGGCGGGCACGGCGGCGGGCACGGCGGCGACGACGACGTGGCCGCGCTCGAGCCGCTGAGCGGTCCCGCGTTCGACCGCGAGTTCCTTCACCGGATGATCGCCCATCACGAGAGCGCCCTGCCCATGGCGACCGCGGAGCTCGAGGACGGCGCAAGCATCCCGGCCAAGGAGCTCGCCGCCGACATCCTCGAGGTGCAGCGGGCGGAGATCGCCGAGATGAAGGGCCTGCTCGCCTCGCTCTGACGGGTCGCGGCGGCTTCAGCGCGACGCGCGGGCTGCCGAGACCTCGTCCGTGGAGGGCATGGCGGCGGTGACGGCCCGGATCGCGGAGATCCGCAGCCTCATCGGCGTCCGACCCCCGGCCGGCGGGACCGCCGCGGCTCCGTCGGCGTTCGCCCGCACCCTGGCCGAGGCGACGACCGCGACGGCCGGTGCCTCGACGGCGGGTGTCGCCCCGGCTGCGACGACCGGAACGACGGGACACGCGGCGCTGGCCCTCGGCAGGCCGCCCGCGCTCTCGCCCGCCGCCCCCGCGATCGCCGGCCCTGCCGCCGCAGGAGCCGCCGCCGCAGGAGCCGCGGCGCCAGCAGCCGCGGCGGCGGCGTCCGCGGCGGCGCTCGCGGCGTACGGCAACGGCCGGATCCCGGCGGAGGCGCTGACGCCGATCGGCCGGGGCAACCACCGGCTGTCGGCCCCGGCCGCGGCGGCGTTCCGCGAGCTCGAGGCGGCGGCGAAGCGCGACGGCGTCACCTTCGGCGTCACGGACTCCTACCGCTCCTACGACCAGCAGGTGGAGCTCGCCAAGCGCAAGGGCCTGTACTCCGAGGGCGGGCTCGCGGCACGACCGGGGACGAGCAACCACGGCTGGGGCCTGAGCCTCGACCTCGACCTCGACGCCAAGGCGCAGGCCTGGATGCGGGCGAACGGGCCGCGCTTCGGCTTCGTCGAGGACGTGCCGCGCGAGCCGTGGCACTGGACGTTCAAGCCCGCCTGACGCCGCGTTTCGGCTGACCGGCCGGCGACGACGTGACCAGGCGCTGACCGCTACCGCGCCCGGGTGTCGACCTCGCCGTCGGGCTTGCCCGGGACGGCGAGCGCCGTCCACGCACCGGAGGACGACGTGGTCGCGTCGCTGCCGGGCTCCTTGTCCTGCTGATGGATCCCGTCGTCGGGGCTCGCCGCCTGCGCCGTCGACACCGCCGGAGCGCTCACACCCGGCCCCGCGCCCGGTGCGGGGACGGGCGCCACGGCAGGACCCGGCGGCTGACCCGGCACCACGCGCGCGGTCTGCTCGCCCGACTGCGGGCCACCGGGCGCCTGCGTCGTCGCGTCGACCGCGTCCTCGGGCACCGAGCCCGCGGCGACCGCGCCGCTGGGCGCCGCGCCGGCCGGGATGCCCGCCGACGCCTCCCCGGGCCCGGGCGTCGCGGCACGCTGTCCCGCCGTACGGTCCGGGTCCGCGTTGCCCTCGGTCGTCGTCGTGCCGTCCGCTCCCTCGCCTGCCATGGCCGCTCCGTCCGTCGGGGTGCTTGACTCCCGTGTGCCCGGGACAGCCCGGTCCGACGCGCCCCGCGCTGTGCATGATCGAGAGAAGGATCGCCGTCGGCCGGGCCGGCCCTCCACGCTGAGCGCGGCGTTCCTCCTCTGGATCTTGACGGAGGACAGCGCAGGCGGGTCAGCGCTCGCGGGCGAGCAGGGCGAGCGCCGCCGCCTTGCCCGAGCTGCCGGCGATGCCGCCGACCGGCGCGGTCGAGGCGCCGCAGGTGTAGAGCCCGGCGACGCCCGGCACGGTGTGGCCGGCCAGCCGCCGCGTCGGGCGGAAGAACGCGAGCTGGTCCAGGCTGATGTCGAGGTGCATCGGGTGCGCCCCGGGCCAGCGCAGCTCATCGGCCATGAGCGCCGGTGTCCGGATCGCGCGGCCGCGGATGCTCGCCCGAAAGCCGGGCGCGCACCGCTCCACCTGGTCGACCATCGCGTCGGCGAACGCCTCGGCCGTGGCGTCGTCCCAGCCGCCCTCGAGCTCGTACGGCGCGCACGGGCAGGCCAGGTAGACGGTGTGCCGGCCGGCGGGGGCGAGGCTGTCGTCGTAC
>JAUJME010000280.1 GCA_030447005.1 Solirubrobacteraceae bacterium
GAGGCGCCGCCGAAGGCGCGGGTGCCGAGCTTGCCCTCGTCGTTGCGGTGGAAGGTGACGCCCTGGTGCTCGAGCCAGAGCACCTCGCCGGGGGCCTCGCGGCACATGATCTCGATGGCGTCCTGGTCACCGAGGTAGTCCGAGCCCTTGACGGTGTCGAACGCGTGCGACTCCCACGAGTCGTCGACGTTGAGCGCGGCGTTGATCCCGCCCGCCGCGGCGTTGGAGTGCGAGCGCACCGGGTGGACCTTCGACATGATCGCCACGGACGCACCGGCACCGGCCGCGGCAAGGGCGGCGCGCTGGCCGGCCAGGCCGGCGCCGATGATGAGGACGTCATGTGCGGGCATGGCTTCGAGTCTATCTCCCGGTCGGTTCCCAAAGAGGTACGGGGCGCAGGTGAATCCGTGCCGCACAGGTCGGCTTTCCCGGCGCCGATGCGCTCGCTGACCGGCGGCCGTCAGGCCGCCGCGTGGACCCGCCCGGGGCGGGCGGCGAGCGCCATGCGGGCCAGCGTCCGCGGGGTGAAGAGCCGCCCCGGACCGATCATCCGGTTGCCGAAGGCGTGCAACTGGCGCGCCGCCCACGGGTCCCGGGCCGCCGCGCGGAACAGCAGGCGCTCGACCGGCGAGAAGCGCCGGCCCGACGCGTAGTCGGCGATCAGGAAGTGGTGGCCGGCGAGCCGCCTGCGGTGGGTCCGGCGGTAGCGCTCGAGGGCGGCGTCGACGTCGCCGCCGGTGGCGAGCGGGCCGCCGAGGTGGTCGGCGAGCCACTCGGCGCTCTGCAGGGCGAAGCCGCAGCCCACGCCCCAGACGGGGTCCGTGGCCAGCGCCGCGTCGCCGACGAAGGCGACCCCCCGGCGGGCGGCGGGCCGGGAGACGTTCGGCATCTCGAGCTTCCCCAGCACGGGGGAGACCCGCTCGGCGCGCTCCAGCGGCGGGGCGTCGGGCAGCCCCGCGAAGTAGCGCTCGAACGCGCCCTCGAGGTCGGCCTTGAACGCGGGCAGGCGGTCGCGGTGGGGCATGGCGGCCAGCAGGGTGAGCCCGTCGTCGTTGGGGAAGGCGTAGGCGACGTCGGGATCCAGGAGCCAGAGCTGCGAGAGGTTGCCCGTGGGCAGCGGCAGGTCGCGGTAGTAGGCGAAGTACGCGAAGCGGTTGTGGGGCCGCACTCGGCCCGGCGCCCCGGCCATGCGCGCCACCCGCGAGTCGCGGCCGTCGGCGCCGACAACCACGCGGGCCGTCGTCTCCCTCTCGCCGCCGTCGCGCGAGGTCACCCGCACGCCGCCCGGGCGGCCGGTGGCGTCGCGCAACAGCCCGGTCACGCTGGCGCCGGCGTGGTAGTCGACCCCGGGTGTGCGCCTCGCGAGCGCCCGCACCATCGGGTCGAGCTTCTGACGGCGGATGTCATAGCCGTACGGCAGCTCGCCGCCCGGCTCGGGCCGCGGGCGGACCCAGCCCCAGCGGGTCCATATCTCGCCGCCGTTGCGGACGCCGCCCGCCGCCTCGATCTCCTCCACGAGGCCCAGTCGCTCGAGCACCGGGGTGGCGGAGGCCTGGATGAAGTGGGTGCAGACCGTCTTGTAGGCGTCCGGCCGGGGCGAGCGCTCGAGGACGGCGACCCGCGCGCCCTGACGCGCGAGCAGGGTCGCGGCGGCGCAGCCGGCGAGGCTGCCGCCGACGATCACCGCGTCGTAGTCGGGCATGGCCCTCAGCCCGCCCGGCCCACGCCCGTCGGCTCGAGCTGGGCGCGCAGCGCGCGGGTGACCTGCTCGAAGGTCACGACGCCGCGCAGCCGGCCCTCGGGGTCGAGCGCCATCAGCGCGCCCGTCCTGCGCAGGGGCTCGGAGGCCAGCAGGCTCTCGAGCGGGGCGTCGATGCGGACCTGGGCGTCGGTCCGCGAGGCCCCGGCGACCTCCCGCGCGGTCGGCGGCGGGCGCTCCTCGAGGGCGGCGTGCTGGACGGCCGCGCGGTGCGCAAGCCCGACGAAGCGCCCGTCCTCCTCGACCACCGCGAACCACTCCCACCCCTGGTAGCGCAGGAAGTACTCGTCGTAGGCCCGGGCCGCGTCGAGCGCCGCGGGGATCGTGACGGGGTCCGTGTCCATGATGTCGGCGACGGTGATCCCCTCCAGCCGCTCCGCGAACGCGTTCTGGGCGGCCGCCGCACGCGCGCCCTGGCCGATCAGGAACCCGAGCGCGACCGCCCACACGCCGCCGAAGGCGTCGCCGCGGACGAACAGCCAGGCGCCGTAGGCCATCAGGAGGTAGGCGAAGCCCTGCCCGAGCACCGCGGCCACCCGCGTGCCCTTGCCGCGGTCGTTGGTCGCCGCCCACACCGCCGAGCGCAGGATCTGCCCGCCGTCGAGCGGCAGCGCCGGGACGAGGTTGAACAGCAGGAGGATCACGTTGAGGCTGAGCAGCAGCGCGACCAGCTGCTCGACGGCCGACGTGCCGACCGCGGCGTCGAGCCGCGCGGCGTCCGTGATGGCGGGCAGGCCGGAGAGCGCGGCGCCCGCCAGCCCGGCGCCCAGCACGATCAGCAGCGTCACGAGCGGCCCGGCGGCCGCGATGCGGAACATCGCGCCGGCCGAGGGACCCTCCCGGCTCATCTTCATGACGCCGCCGAAGATGAACAGGTCGATGCCGGCCACGTCGATCCCCTCCCGGCGGGCGGCGAGGGCGTGGCCGAGCTCGTGCAGCAGGATCGAGCCGAAGAACAGCAGCGCCGCCGCCGCGGCCACCCCGAAGGCGGCGGTGGTCTCGATCCCCAGCGTGTCGCGGAAGCGCTCCGTGAACAGGTAGAGCAGCAGGAACAGGATCACGAACCAGCTCGAGCTGACCCCGATCCGGATGCCGAACAGGGTGGCGAGCTTCAGCGACCGACCGGCGAACATGCCCTGGAGGGTCGCAGATAGAGTCGCGCGCCCATGAAGAAGATCGAAGTCTCCAACCCGGTCGTCGAGCTCGACGGCGACGAGATGACCCGCATCATCTGGGCCTTCATCAAGGACCAGCTGATCCTTCCCTACCTCGACGTCGAGCTCGCGTACTACGACCTCGGCATGGAGCACCGCGACGCCACCGAGGACCGCGTCACCGTCGAGGCCGCCGAGGCGATCAAGGAGCACGGCGTCGGCGTCAAGTGCGCGACGATCACCCCCGACGAGGCGCGCGTGCAGGAGTTCGGCCTCAAGGAGATGTACCGGTCGCCCAACGGGACGATCCGCAACAT
>JAUJME010000281.1 GCA_030447005.1 Solirubrobacteraceae bacterium
CCGACGCCGTCGGGCGCGTGGCGGCCGACCGGGCGCTGTCCGAGCTCACCGAAGTGGGCCTGCTCCCGGAGGCGGTCGGACGCGACGCCACCCGGGCGCTGGACGCCGTTTGACACCCACGGAGTGTAAAGCTAACTTGACATGCCGTGGAGAACGACGTGCGGGAGAGGCGGGCCGCCGCCGGGCTCTCGCAGGCGGCGCTGGCGGAAGCGCTCGCCGTCTCCCGCCAGACCATCAACGCGATCGAGACCGGCCGCTACACGCCTTCGCTCCCGCTCGCCATCGCCATCGCGCGCCACTTCGACACCACCGTGGAGGAGGTCTTCCATGCCGGACCGGACGAATAGATGGGCCATGCCGGCGATCGCCGTGCTCGTGGGCGGCATCGGCCTCGCCGCCGCCGCGATCGGGAGCGAGCCGCTGCTCGGGCTCGGGTTCCTGGCGATCATGTGCATCTACGCCGCCGTGCTGGCCTTCGGGCGGCGCAGCCAGACCGTCCGCACGCTCGCCGGCACGCCCGACGACGAGCGGCTCGACCAGCTCGACGCGCGCGCGCAGCTCTTCTCGGGGCACGTCGTCCTCCTCGCCGTCCTCGCCGCGTTCGTGGTCGAGATCGCCCGCGGGCAGGACGGCAGCCCGTACCACCAGCTCGCCTTCGCGGGCGGCTTGAGCTACGTCGCCGCGCTGCTCTGGCTGCGCTCGCGCGCCTGATCCGCCCGCCAGGCGAGGTGCTCGACGATCCGCTTGGAGTCGCAGATCGCCGTGCCGTCGTCGAGCTCGACCACCGGCACGACGCGCTGGCCGGAGACGTCCTCGACCTCGTCGCGGTCCTCCTTGCGCCACGGCACCCGCACCTCGTCGACCTCGTAGCCCGCGCTCGCGAGCTCCCGCGCCACGCGGCCGCACGGGCACAGCCAGTTCGTCGGCGTGTGGCAGCGGTAGAGCGTCGCCCCCTCGCTCATCGCCCGCCCATCCCCAGCCAACCCGCGAGCTCGCCCGCCTCACGTGTCGCGTAGCCGGCGAGCCGCAGGCCGAGCGGCTGGCGCGTGCCCTGGCGCGCGAGCCGCGCGCCCTCACGCTCGCGGTAGAAGGCGACCGTCTCCTCGACGGTGTCCTCGTGCGGCCGCGTCGTCCAGCCGAGCTCGCGCCGGGCCTTGCTCGAGCGGTACGCCCACCACAGCCCGCCCGCGCGCACCTCGACCGCGGTGACCGGCGTCGGGCCGGGCGCCCGCTCGGCGGCGGCCGCGGCGGCGAGGGCGACGGGCAGCGGGAGCTGCACGGCCGGCGGCTCGATCCCCGACAGCCGGCCGAGCTCGGCGAACAGCCGCTCCCACGTGTAGTTGCGGTTGCCGAGGATGTAGCGCTCGCCGGGGACGCCGCGCTCGTCGGCGAGCAGGTGACCGGCCGCCACGTCGGCCACGTCGGCGACGTTGAGCGCGCCGTCGACGTAGGCGGGGATCCGGCGCAGCAGGAAGCGGCGGACGAGGTCGGTGCTCGAGCGGTGCAGGTCCCCGGCGCCGAAGACGTGCGACGGGCAGACCATCACCAGCTCGAGCCCGCGCGCGGCGAACCGCAGCGCCTCGAGCTCGGCGGCGTGCTTGGAGTTGACGTAGGGGATGCCGAGGTTGCCGTGGCGGAAGATCTGCGTCTCGTCGGCGGTCGTCCCCCACGGCGCCGGCCCGACCGCGGCGACCGACGAGGTGTAGACGACGCGCTCGACCCCGGCCCGCAGCGCCTCGCCGAGCACCGCGCGCGTCCCGCCGACGTTGATCCGGTAGGTCTCGTCCTCGGGAAGGCGCAGCGACGTCACGCCCGCGACGTGGAAGACGCGCTGCACGCCCTTCATCACCCGCCGCAGCGCCCGGCGGTCGGTCACGTCGGCGGTGACGTGGCGGATGTCGAGGTCGTCGATGGCGTGGGTGCGCGAGCCGGCGCGCACGGTGACGCGGACGTCGTCGCCGCGCTCGACGAGCGCGCGCGCGACGTGAGAGCCGATGAAGCCGGTGGCGCCGGTGACCAGGGTGCGGGTCGCCATGAGGGCGATCACCGTAACGAGGCGCTGGTAGGGTCGCGCCGCTCATGGGCGTCGCGATCGTCACCGACACGACTCACTACATGCCGGCGGAGGTCGTCGCCGCGCACGGCATCCACCTCGTCTCCCTCTACGTCAACTGGCCCGACGGTCGCCAGCTGCGCGAGTCGGCCATGCCGGACTTCCAGGCCTTCTACGACGAGCTGCGCAGGGCGCAGGACCTGCCGACCACCTCCCAGCCCTCGGTCGGCGACTTCCTGGCCGTCTACGAGCCGCTGCTCGAGCAGGGCGACGACATCGTCTCGGTCCACCTCGCCGGCACGCTGTCGGGGACCGTCGCCTCCGCCGAGCAGGCGCGCGAGGAGCTGATCCGTCGGGGGATCGACGGGGGACGCGTCGTCGTGGTGGACGCCGACAGCTGCTGCGCGGGGCACGGCGAGGTGGCGATCGCGGCGGCGACCGCCGCGCGCGCGGGCGCGAGCGCCGCCGAGGCCGCCGAGGCGGGCAGGCGCTGCAGCGAGGGCGTCGACATCCTCTTCGCGGTCGAGACGCTCGAGTTCCTGCGCCGCGGCGGGCGGATCGGCGCCGCGAGCGCCTACCTCGGGACGGCACTCAAGATCAAGCCGATCCTCTCCTTCCGCGGCGAGCTCGAGCCGATCGCCCGGGTCCGCACGAGCGCCCGGGCACTCGACCACCTCGCCGGCCACCTCGCCGAGCGCCGGGAGCAGGGCTGCGACGCGTTCTTCATCCAGCACATCCAGGCGCCGGAGCAGGCCGAGCGGATGGCGGAGCGCGGCCGCGAGATCTTCGGCGCCGAGCCCGGGTTCGTCTCGGAGATCGGCCCGGTGATCGGCACTCACGCCGGCCCGGGGCTGATCGGCGTCTCCGCGGTGCGCCGCGACCTGCTCGAGGCGACCGCCGCTCCCTAGCGGGTCGGCAGCTCGATCGCCGGCGGCGGGGCCTCGATCGGCTCCCCGTCGGTGGCGAGCACGGTCGACCGGACCCGGCGGTGGTGCCAGTAGTCGCGCAGGAGGATCTGCGTCGCCGCGGCGATCGGGATCGCGACGAGCGCCCCGAGCACCCCGAGCAGCGTCGCCCCGATCAGGATGGCGATGACGACGACGAGCGGGTGCAGGTCGACGGTGCGCTTGTAGACCTGCGGCTGCAGGACGTTGTTCTCGATCTGCTGGTAGACGA
>JAUJME010000282.1 GCA_030447005.1 Solirubrobacteraceae bacterium
AGCCGATCGGCGAGCCGAGCGGCATGACCGCCGCGCAGCCGACGTCCTCGAGCCGGCGGGCGAGGATGGGGTCGTCGCTCGTGTAGGGCAGGACGGTGAAGCCCGCGTCGACGAGCTCCTCGGCGGCCTCGAGCAGCGCCGGGGCGTCGGGGAGGAGCGTGCGGTCGTCGCCGATCACCTCGAGCTTGATCCAGTCGGTCGCGAACGCCTCGCGGGCGAGCTTGGCGGTGAGCACCGCGTCGCGGGCGGTGTAGCACCCGGCGGTGTTCGGCAGGAGCTTGACGCCGGCGGACGCGATCACGTCGATCAGCGAGCCGCGCTGGCCCGGGTCGACCCGGCGCAGCGCGACGGTCACGAGCTCCGTGCCGCTCGCCTCGATCGAGGCGGCGAGGGCGTCGAGCGAGCGGAAGCCGCCCGTGCCGAGGAGGAGCCGGGAGCCGAACGTCGAGGCGCCGATGCGCAGCGCGTCGGCGGCGGTCGAGGTGGCCATGGCCGTCAGCCTCCCTGCACCGCGTGGAGGACCTCGACGCGCGCGCCCTCGCGCAGCTCCTGCGCCGCCCACGCGCCGCGCGGCACGACCTCGGCGTCGACGGCGACCGCCACGCCGCGCGCGCCGGCGGGGACGTCGAGCACGGCGAGCACCGACTCGACCGTCGCGCCGGCCTGCACGTCGGCCTCGCGGCCGTTGAGCACGACCTTCATCGCGCCGCCCCCTCGACCGCGCGCGCGAAGCGGCGGGGATCCGCCGGCGCCGCCCAGTCCGGGAGCGGCTCGCCGGTGAGCCCGGCGGCGACGAGCTCCGCGGTCAGCGGGGTGAGCAGGATCCCGTTGCGGTAGTGGCCCGTCGCCCAGTGCAGGCCCTCGAGCGCACCGGGACCGATCGACGGCAGGTTGTCCGGGGAGCCCGGCCGCAGGCCGGCGCCGAGCTCATAGATCTCCATCTCGAGGACGCCGGGGACCACCTCGCCGAGGTCGCGGATGAGCTCGAAGACGGCGCCCGCCGTCGGAGCGGTGTCCCACCCGCGCTCCTCGACGGAGGCGCCGAGCACGTAGCGGCCGTCCGGGCGCGGGACGAGGTAGGCGTCCGGCGTGCGGATCACCCGGGTCAGGAGGCCGGGACCGTGCGGGTCGCGCAGGCGCAGGATCTGCCCCTTGACCGGCCGGACGGGGATGACGGCGCCCTCGGGGAGCCCGCCGAGGCGCGCGGAGTGGGCGCCGGCGGCGACCACCACGGCGCCCGCGCGGACGACCTCGCCGCCGGCCAGCGCCACCCCGGCCACGCGGCCGTCCTCGACGAGCACGCGCTCCACCCGGGCGCGCGGCCGGATCTCCCCGCCCGCGCGCTCGACCGCCTCGGCGAGCGCGGCGGCCAGCGCGCGCGGCTCGATCGAGTGGTCGCCGGGGACGTCGAGCGCGAGGCGGACCGTCGGCGCCAGCGCCGGCTCGGCGCGGCGGGCGCGGCTGGGCAGCAGCCGCTCCGACTCGAGCCCGAGCGAGCGCTGGAGGGCGTGGAGGCGATCCAGGCGCTCGGCCTCGTCGCCGTCGCGCGCCACCACGAGCGTGCCGGAGCGGTGCAGGCCCGGGTCGCGCCCCGACGCATCCGCCAGCTCGGCGCAGAACCCCTCGAAGCGTCCGGCGCCCTCGAGGCCGAGGCGCAGCAGCGCCTCCTCGCCGAAGTCGGCCTCCGTGACGGGCGCGAGCATCCCCGCCGCGACGTTCCAGGCGCCCGGCTCGCCCGCGTCGAGGACGACGGTGCGCAGGCCGCGCTGGAGCGCCCGCCAGGCGATGGCGAGGCCGATGGTGCCGCCGCCGGCGACGGCGACGTCCGGCGGATCGAGCTGCGCTGCCACGACGTGCACTCCCTCCCTACGCCGGCATTACCCGGGTCAGGTTCCACGGTCGGCGCGACGATGCGCCCTCTCAGCCCTCGCGGGCTCCCGTTCGGTACGCCTCTATCGTAGCGCCGGTGACCCCGCGCGAGCGCCTGCGAACGGCCCGCCTGTACCTCGTCTGCGACGCGCGCCCGCAGGCCTTCCTCGAGGCGGCGCTGAGCGGCGGGGTCGACCTGATCCAGCTACGCGACAAGTCGCTGGGCGACGACGGCCTGATCGCCGCCTCGCGCGAGTTCCGCGCGGCGGCCGACGCCCACGGTGCGCTGTTCGTCCTCAACGACCGCCCTGACCTCGTCGCCGCGTGCGGCGCCGACGGCGTCCACGTCGGCCAGGACGACGAGACGCCGGCGGCCGCGCGCGCCGCGGTCGGGCCCGAGCGGATCGTCGGGCGCTCGACCCATGCGCCCGCCCAGGCCGACGCGGCGCTCGCCGACCCCGACGTCGACTACTTCGCCGCCGGCCCCGTGAGCGAGACGCCGACCAAGCCCGGCCGCCCCGCCGCGGGCCTCGACTACGTCGCCTACGTCGCCGCGGCCGCCGGCGAGACGAAGCCGTGGTTCGCGATCGGCGGGCTCGACGCGCGCACGACGCCGGCGGCGGTCGAGCGCGGCGCGCGCCGGATCGTCGTCGTCCGCGCGATCACCGAGGCGGCCGACCCGGTTGCCGCGGCGCGCGAGCTGCGCGCCGCGCTCGAGGAGGTGCCCGTTGGGGCAACGTAGCCGCAAGCGGCGGCCGGCCGCCGAGCCGTCCGAGGGCATGAAGCGCGGCTACGCCCGCGGCGAGGCGCGCAACGAGGCGGTCCGCGAGGGCCTCGAGCCGCTGGCGCCCGGCGAGCGCCCGCGCGCGATCACCGTCGCCGCCGTGGTGGCGGCGACGATCGCGGTCGCCAACGTCGTTCTCCTGCTCGCGGGCTGGGACGTCCGCGGGACCGACCCCAGGCCGGGCGGCGTCCTGCTCTTCGCCGGGATCATGCTCGCGGCGGCGGTGGGGATGTGGCAGCGGCGCTACTGGGCGGTGCTCGGCTTCCAGGCGCTGCTCGGGATCTCGATCATCTTCTCGTCGCTCGCGCTGCTCGTCGCCTCCAACGTCGCGGGCGCACTGCTCGCGACGGTGGTCATCGTGCTGAGCGGGACGCTCTTCTGGTTCCTCATCCGGGCGATGGCGCGGCTCCAGATGCCGCGGCGCGGCGGCGGGCCGGCGCAGCAGTCGTGAGCTGGGCCTACACCCACGTCGAGCGCGTCCGCTTCGGCGACCTCGACGCCATGCGCCACCTCAACAACGTGGTCTTCCTGCGCTACTTCGAGACGGCGCGCATCGGCTACATCTCCGAGCT
>JAUJME010000283.1 GCA_030447005.1 Solirubrobacteraceae bacterium
CCGCCGAACGGGCGGGGCGGGCGGCGCTCGACGCCGCGACCGCCGCCGAGCGGGAGGCGGCGGCCCGGCTGGCGGCGGGCGAGCGCCGCCTGGCCGAGACCCGCGCCCGGCTTGACGGGCTGCGCAAGGTCGCCGCCAGCGGCGAGGGCTTCTACACCGGCGTCCGCGCTGTCCTGGGCGCGGCGCGCGCCGGCCAGCTCTCCGGCGTGATCGGGCCGGTCGCCGGCATCGTCGAGGCGCCGGCGGAGCTGGAGACGGCGATCGAGGTCGCGCTCGGCGGGCACCTGCAGGACCTCGTCGTGGAGCGGTGGGCCGACGCCGAGGCAGCCATCGCGCTGCTGAAAGATCGGCGGGCCGGGCGGGCGACCTTCCAGCCGCTCGACAGCCTGCGCGGCGGGGGGGGCGGGCGCGGCCCCGCCCCGGACGGCCCCGGCGTCCTCGGCGTCGCCGCCGACCTGGTCCGCCACGACGCGCGCTTCGCCGGGCTGATCGGCGGGCTGCTCGGGCGCGTCCTGGTCGTCGAGGACCTGGCAACGACCCGCCGCGTCCTGCCGTGCCTCGGCGGCGGCTGGAGCATCGTGACCCGCGGCGGCGAGATCACGCGCGCCAGCGGCGCGGTCACCGGCGGCTCGGCCGCGCGCGAGAGCGGCATCCTGGCGCGCGAACGCACCCTGCGCGAGCTGCCCGCGACCGTCGAGCGCGCGGCGGCGGCGCTCGCCGCGCTCGACGCCGCGCTGGCCGAGCGCGCCGCCGCCGTCCGCGCCGCCCGCGAGGAGGTCCCGCGCCGGGCGGGCGCTAGCCACGAGGCCGCCCGCGCGCTCGACGATCTGCGCCACCGGCTCGGGCGGGTCGAGCGGGTCGGCCGCGCGGCGGGCGCCGCGGTCGCGGCGGCCGAGCGGCGCGCGGCCGGGCTGGCAGAGGGGGCCGAGGCGCTCGACGCCGAGATCGCGCGCCGCCGCGAGGAGGAGGGGGCGATCGGCGCGCGGCTCGCCGGCCTGGAGGGGCGGCGCGCGGCGGCCCGCGTGGCGCTCGAAGGGGTCGAGGCCGCCGGCGCGGCCGACCGCCCCCGCCTGACCGCCCTCCGCGCCGAGATCGCCCGCGCCGAGGAGCGCGGCCGCGGCCTGCACCGCCAGGCCGCCGCCCTCGACGAGCAGGGGGCCGCCGCCCGCCGCGAGGCCGAGGGGCGCGCGGCCCGGCTCGCCGCCCTCGACGCGGAGGAGCGCGATCTCGTCGCCGCGGCCGCCGTGCGGGAGGCGGCCCTGGCCGCACTCGAGCGGGAGGCGGCCGCGGTCGCCGCGGGGGCCGGGCCGCTCGACGCGGCGCTGGCCGAGGCACGGCGGGCCGAGGCGACCGCCGCCGCCGCGACCGCCGCCGCCAACGAGGAGGCGCTGCGCCGCGAGACGGCGGTTGGCGCCCGCGCGGTCGAGACCGAGCGCCGCCGCGGCGAACTCGACGCCCTGGCCCGCCGCGTCCGGGAGGAACTGTTCGGTGATCCGGCCGGGGCGGCGGAGGAGGGCGCCGACCCGCCCGACCCGGCGGCCCTCTTCGCCGAGCCGGCCCCGCCCCTGCCCGCCGACGAGCGCGCCGCGCTGACGGGGCAGGTCGAGCGGCTGGCCGGGCGGCTGCGCCGGCTCGGCCCCCCCAGCCCGGACGCGCTGGCCGAATGGGAGGGCGAGGCCGAACGCTGGCGCTTCCTGACCGAGCAGCTCAGCGACGTGGAGAGCGCCGCCCGCTCCCTGCGCGGCGTCCTGGCCGAGCTCGACCGCGCGATGGCCGAGCGCTTCGAGGCGACCTTCGCCCGCGTGGCCGCCGAGTTCGGCGAGAGCTTCGCGGACCTCTTCGGCGGCGGCTCCGCCCGCCTCGTCCTGGCCGACGGGGGCGCGGACGGGGCCGGCGGCGTGGAGATCGTCGCGCAGCCGCCCGGCAAGAAGCTGCAGAGCCTGTCGCTCCTCTCCGGCGGCGAGCGCGCGCTGACCGCCGCGGCGCTCCTCTTCGCCATCCTGCGCGTCAACCCCAGCCCCTTCTGCATCCTCGACGAGGTCGACGCCGCGCTCGACGAGAGCAACGTCGTGCGCTTCCGCGAGCGGCTGAAGCGCCTCGCCGGCAACACCCAGTTCGTGGTGATCACCCACAACCGCGGCACGATCGAGGGGGCCGACACCCTCTACGGCATCACCATGGGCGCCGACAGCGTCTCCCGCGCCATCTCCCTGCGCCTGGACGACGCCCTGGCCCGGGCCGGTCGCTGACCGCGCCCGGCCCGCTGCCCTGTCACCGGCGGCGCACCACCATCCGCAGGCCGTACTTCGGTCGCAGGGTGGGCAGCGTCTCGGCGACAACCGGATGGCCGGGCAGGAGCTCCAGGCGGAACCGTTGGGCGACCGCCGCCAGCACCAAAGTTGCCTCCATTGTGGCGAAGGCATGACCGATGCAGAGGCGCGGCCCGCCCCCGAACGGGAAGTAGGCGTAGCGGGGCAGGCGGTCGGCGAGGCCATCGGCCCACCGATCCGGGTTGAACGCCGCCGGATCGGCGAAGTAGCGCGGGTCCCGGTGCATCACCCACTGGCTCACCAGGATGTCGGTGCCTTTGGCGACGCGATACCCCGCGAGGTCGAAGTCCACCAACGCCTCGCGACCGAGGGCCGGCGCCGGCGGGTAGAGCCGCAAGACCTCTGACACGACCATGCCGGTGTACGTGAGCCGCGGCAGATCCGCGGCCGTCGGCGGACGGCCCCCGAGCGCCGCCTCGATCTCCGCCAGGAGCTTGGCCTCCACCTCCGGATGCCGCGACAACAGATACCAGGCCCACGCGAGCAGATCGGCTGCGGTCTCGTAACCGCCGACGAGGAAAGTCACCACTTCGTCGCGCACCTGGCGATCCACCATCGCCGTGCCGTCTTCGTACCGGGCGTGCAGCAGCGTGGAGAGCAGGTCGCCGCGGTCGGCGGCGTCCGCGCGCCGCTCCGCGATGATCCGGTAGACGATGCCGTCGATCCGCCGCCGGGCACGCCGCAGCCGCAGATTCGTCGGCGTCGGGAGGCTGGCCGGCAGGAGCACCTGCGGGCCGCGCACGCGCGCGCTCAGACACTCCAGGGCGCACGCCAGCGCCCCGGCGACCTCGTCCGCGTCGCCCCAGATGTCGGCGTCGAACAGGGTCTCGGCCACCACGGCCATCGTCAGCCGGCTCATGTCCCGATAGATGTCGCGGGTCTCGCCGTC
>JAUJME010000284.1 GCA_030447005.1 Solirubrobacteraceae bacterium
GGCTGGGAGGAGGGCGACGTCATCTGCGGCCTCGTCGTCCAGGGCGACGAGAAGGTCGCCACCGGGATGATGCGCGTCACCTGCGACGCCGAGCCCGACGGCGGCGGCGGGCGCGAGGCCGAGGAGGAGGTCGAGACGGTCGAGGCCGTGGCCGCCGACCGCGACCTCGTCACGGTCGACCGCTGAGGCGGGCTCTCAGTGCGACACGGCGCGCGCGAAGTGGTGCGAGCTGATCACGAAAGAATGGTTGAGGTAGAGCCGGTGGGCGGCCGCCCGCTCGAGCCCGACCCCCGAGTCGAGGTGGATCTGCTCGCAGCCCGCGTGCCGCGCCTCCTCGATCAGCCAGTCGAGCAGCGCGCCGGCGTGGCCGCGGCCGCGGTGCGCCGCCGCAGTGCTCAGGTCGTCGAGGTAGAGGTGGCGCCCCCAGGCGAGGTTGTCGGAGATGCGGAAGCCCGCGACCGCGACCGCGTCGGGCCCGTCGAGGAAGGCGCCCGCCAGCCGGTAGCCCGCCGGCCGCTGGAGCTCGTCGACGCGCCGGACGAACTCCGCCTCGTCCGCGAGACCCGTGCGCAGCTCGCGCATCGCGGCGAACGCCGCCGCGGTCTCCCCGGTCTCCACCTCGCGGGTGGTGCGCTCCGTGCAGTGCGGCGGCACGGCTAGATCCCCGCCAGCGGGCGGACGCCCTCGATGACGAGCTGCACGGCGATCGCCGCGAGCAGCAGGCCGAAGACACGGGTGAGGAAGTGCAGCCAGGTGGTCGGCACGAGCCGCGCGAGGGTCCCGGCGAGCAGCAGCGACGCGCCGACGATGGCCAGCGCGGCGATCGTCCCGCCGATCACCGCGCCCTCCGAGCCCTGCCGCGCGAGCACGATGACGGTCGCGATCGCCCCGGGGCCGGCGACGAGGGGCGTGGCGAGCGGGACGAGGGCGATGTCGCCGACCTCGTCGGGCGCGTCGTCGAAGCCGCGCAGCATCTCGAGCGCGACGAGCAGGAGCAGCAGGCCGCCGGCGATCGAGAGCGCCTCGATCGAGACGCCGAGGTAGGAGAGCACGACCTCGCCGACGAGCGCGAAGCCGACGATCAGCGCGCCGGCGGCCACCACCGCGCGCAGGGCGGCCCGCCGGCGCTCGGCCGGCGACATGCGGGTCGTCAGGCCGAGGAAGACGGGCGCCGTGCCGGCCGGGTCCATGATCACGAGCATCGTCACGAACGCCTCGCCGAAGGTCTGCATGTCCATCAGCGCGCGACCTCGAGCCGCCGGCCGAACGCGCGCTCGAACAGTCCGCCCTCGCGCTCGGCCGCCCAGCGGGCCAGCGGCGCGCCGTCGCCCGACTCGAGCCGCAGGCGGACCGTCTCCGCGGCGACGTCCATGCGGGCGTCGCGCACCGCGCGGTCGCGGGAGCGCTCGAGCTGCTCGGCGAGGCGGAGGACCGCCGAGCAGCGGGCCAGCAGGGCGTCGTCGCCCCTGCGGGCGATCGCCGCGAACTCGCCCAGGCCCGGCGAGCCCTTGCGGTGATACCGGGCCATCTGGCCGATCAGGGCCGTTTGGCGGGTCGAGTAGCCCGGCAGCCCGGCGTTGAGGATCAGGTAGCGCGAGTGCTTGTGGTGGTCGTCGTAGTCGACGGCGACGCCGATGTCGTGCAGGAGCGCCGCCGCCGAGAGCAGGTCGCGCTCCTCGGGGTCGCCCGGGTGCACGCCCGCCTCCGCCAGCCCCTCCCACATCTGCAGCGCGAGCCGGGCGACGTGCTCGACGTGGGCGAAGTCCGTGTCGTACTGGGCGGCGAGGTTGCGCACGCCCGCGTGGCGGACGTCCTCGAACAGGGGCGGGTCCGCGGGGGCGAGGAGGGTGGAGAAGAAGACGCCCTCGCGCAGCCCGGCCTCGGTGACCTCGAGCGCGGCGAAGCCGCCCGCCTCCATGATCGTCTGGACGACGAGCGAGCCGGCGAGGATGAGGTCGGCGCGCTCCGGCTTGACGCCCGGGACCTTGCGCCGCTCGGCGGCGCTCATCTCGCTGAAGCGCGCGACGAGGTCGTCGAGCGCCTCGCGCTGAAGGCAGAAGCCCTGCACGCCGTAGGAGGGGACGTCGGCCGCGAGCTGCGCGGCGGCCGCCAGGTTGCGGACCGTGCCGCCGATGCCCGCCAGCCTCCCGCCGCCCCTCCCGGCCGCCGAGAGCCACGGCGCGTCGCGCGCGAGCTCCTCGCGCACGTGCGCGCGGAGCGCCTTGAGCTGCTTCTTCGACGCGCGCTTGTCGGGCAGGTGGCGCTCCGTCATGCGCACCGCGCCCAGCGGCCAGGAGCCCGACGCGCGCGCCAGCCGCCCCTCGACCCGGGTGAGCTGCATCGAGCCGCCGCCGAGGTCGAGCGTCACCCCGTCGGCGAGCGCGGTCGTGTTCACCGCCGCCAGGTAGCCGTAGCGCGCCTCCTCCGTCGTCGAGAGGACCTCGATCTCGAAGCCCGAGCGCTCCCCCGCCGCGAGCAGGAACTCCTCGCGGTTGGTCGCGTCGCGGATCGCGGAGGTCGCGACGGCCCGCACGTCGTCGAGGTGCGTCGACTCGCAGTAGTGGGCGTAGAGCTCGAGCGTCTCGAGCGCGCGCTCGGCCGGCTCGGGTTGCAGCGCGCCCGTCTCCTCGAGACCCTCGCCGATCCGCACCGCCTCGTAGATCTCGTCCGTGCGCTTCCACCACGCGCCCGGCACCCAGGAGAAGACGACGAGCCGGAAGGAGTTCGAGCCGAGGTCGATGACCGCCTGGCGCTGCTCGGCGCCGTGCACCGCCCGGCTCCTAGGACCGCTCGATGAGCTCGACGCGGTAGCCGTCCGGGTCGCGCACGAAGCAGATCCGCGAGCCGCCCTCGCGGACGCGGTACGGCGGCTTCTCGGGCTCGATCCCCTTGGTGGCGAGGCGCTCGAGCGTCCCGTCGAGGTCCTCCGTGGTCAGGGCGATGTGGTTGTAGCCCGTGCCGAGGTCGTACTCGGTGACGCCGAAGTTGTGGGTGAGCTCGAGCCGGTCGCCGTCGCCCGGCAGGCCCATGAAGACGTTGATCGCCTCGTCGCGGATCGGCATCCGCCGGCGCTCCTCGAAGCCGAGCGCCTCATAGAAGGCGACGGACCGGTCGATGTCGCCGATCCGGTAGCAGGTGTGGATGAGCTCCATAGCGGGCCGGAGGTTAGCCTCCGGGCCATGATCCTCGAGCGCTCCATGTCCGGGCAGTGGCT
>JAUJME010000285.1 GCA_030447005.1 Solirubrobacteraceae bacterium
TGCTCAACCAGGAGCGCCGCGCCCACGGCCTGCGCCCGCTGCGCTCCAACGGCCGCCTGCGCCGCGCCGCCAAGCGCCACTCCTCGCACATGGCCCGGGCCAACTTCTTCGACCACACGACGCCGTCGGGCACCTCGATGACCGACCGCGTGCGCCGGTCGGGCTACACCCGCGGGACGCGCGGCTGGTCGATCGGCGAGAACATCGCCTGGGGCGTCGGTGGCCTCGCCACGCCACGCCAGATCGTCGCCGCGTGGATGCGCTCGCCCGGCCACCGCGCCAACATCCTCAACGCCGGCTTCCGCGAGATCGGGATCGGGATCGCCTCGGGCGCGCCCGTCCGGGTCCACGCGTCGGGCGGCGGCGCGACGTACACGACGGACTTCGGGGTGCGGCGGTAGCCTGCCGCCGCAGTGGCCGACGTCCAGCCCCTCCGCGCGCTCCATTACGACCTCGCGCGCACCGGCGGCCTGCAGGCCGTCACCGCTCCGCCCTATGACGTGATCGACCCCGAGCAGCGCGCCGCGCTGCTCGCGGCGTCCCCGTACAACGTCGTCGAGGTCGACCTTCCCGCCGGCGAGGACCCCTACGGCCATGCGGCGCGCACCTTCGCCGCCTGGCAGGCCGAGGGGGTCCTCGTCCGCGACGCAGAGCCGGCCCTGTGGGCGCTCGAGCAGGACTACACGGGGCCCGACGGGCACCCGCGGACGCGCCGCGGGTTCTTCGCGCGCGTGCGCGTCGAGGACTACGGCCCGGGCCGGATCCGCCCGCACGAGCGCACCCACCCCGGGCCGAAGGAGGACCGGCTGGCCCTCACCCGGGCCACGCGCGCGAACCTCTCCCCCATCTTCTCGCTCTACGACGACCCGGCCGGGGCGGCGTGGGGCGCGCTCGAGCCGCACACCGCCGGGCAGCCGTTCGGCGCGGTCAGCGACCCCGACGGGACGCTCCACCGCATCTGGCGGGTCGCCGATCCGGCAGCGATCGCCCAGGTCCACGACGCGCTGAGCCCCGCGGAGCTGCTGATCGCCGATGGCCACCACCGCTACGAGACCGCCCGCGTCTACGCGGAGGAGATCGGCGGCGAGGGCGGGCACCGCTACGTGCTCATGTGCCTGGTCGCGCTGCAGGACCCGGGTCTGACCATCTTCCCCACCCACCGCCTCGTGCGCGGCCTGACCTCCGACCAGCAGGAGCTTCTCGCCGTCGTGCTCAAGGAGCACTTCGAGGTCGAGCGGGTCGAGCCCGAAGCGCTCCGCCCGCCCGACGGCGACGGCGCGCTCACCCTCGGCTACATCGACGCCCACTTCCGCCAGGGCTTCCGGCTGACCCTCAAGGACCAGGCGGTCGCCGACGCGCTGCTCGCCGACCGGCCCGAGCCCTACCGGCGGCTCGACACCGCGGTGCTCGAGAGCCTGATCCTCAAGGGCCCGATCGGGCTCACCGACGACGACATCTCCCACCTCAACCGGCTGGGCTACTCGCGGACCGACGACGAGGCGCTCGAGCTCGTGATGTCCGGCGAGTACGACGCCGCCTTCTTCCTGCGCCCGAGCCCGGTCGAGCAGGTCCGCGAGATCGCCGCGGCCGGCGAGACGATGCCGCCGAAGTCGACCTACTTCTTCCCCAAGGTGCTCACGGGGATGCTCTTCAGCCCCCTCGACGAGCCGGCCGGCCCCACGACCTAGGATCAATCGCATGCGAGCACTCGCGCGGCGCGCCTCCGCGAAGTACACCCACGACGTCGAGGTGCGCAACCACCGCCTCCTCGCCGACGAGCCCGAGGACGCCGGTGGCGAGGATCGCGGGCCGAGCCCGCAGGAGCTGCTCGCCGCGTCGCTCGCCGCCTGCACGGCGATCACCATCGAGATGTACGCCGAGCGCAAGGGCTGGGACCTCTCCGGCCTCGAGGTCGACTGCGACTACCAGCCCGCCGCCCGCGGCTGCCCGACCAAGTTCACGCTGCTCATGCGGATGCCCGACCACCTGACCGCGGAGCAGATCGAGCGGCTCCAGGTCATCGCCGCCAAGTGCCCGGTGCACCGGACGCTCGAGGGAGAGGTCTCCTTCGACGAGCGGATCGAGATCGCCTGAGCCTCCTGCCGGAGCTCGAGCCGCTGCTGCTCACGCCCGAGGCGGCGGCGGCCCTCGACGTGCACGGCGGCAAGGACGCGGCGGTCCTCGTCCCGCTCTACCGCGACACAGAGGGCGCCCTGCACGCCGTCTTCACCCGCCGCCGCGACGACCTGCGCTCCCACGCCGGTGAGATCTCCTTCCCGGGCGGCCGCCAGGACGACGCCGACGAGGACCTGCGCACCACCGCCCTGCGCGAGACGGAGGAGGAGATCGGGCTGCCGCCCGCCGGCGTGACGCTCGCGGGCGCGCTGCCGCCCACCCCCACGTTCGTCACGAACTACGCGATCTATCCCTTCGTCGGGGTGATCGAGCCGGGCTTCAGCTGGGTGCCGGCCGCCGCCGAGGTCGCCGAGGTGCTCGAGCTGCGCCTGCGCGACGTCCGCGCGAACCACGGGTCGCGGCGGCTCGTGCGCAAGGGCGTCCCGTTCCGGACGGACACCTACGAGCTCGGCGACACGCTGATCTGGGGCGCGACGGCGCGGATCGTCGCCGATCTGCTCGAGCGCCTCGCCCCGCTGCTCGACGCCGAGGAGGCCGCCGCCTGAACGACCGCGAGCGGCCGTGAGGCCGCTCGCGTGGTCGATTCGTCTACACCCTCTCGGGTCAGACGCAAGGGATACGGGGTTCGCCCCGGCGGGGCTCAGCCCTTCTCGACGGGGACGTTGACGAGGTTGCCCCACTCCGTCCACGAGCCGTCGTAGTTCTTGACGGAGTCCTTGCCGAGCAGCTCGTGGAGCACGAACCACGTGTGCGCCGAGCGCTCGCCGATGCGGCAGTAGGCGATCACGTCGTTGCCGTTGGCGACGCCCTTGGAGCCGTAGAGCTCGGAGAGCTCGTCGGCGGACTTGAACGTGCCGTCCTCGGCGACCGCCTGCGCCCACGGCACCGACACGGCGCCCGGGATGTGGCCGCCGCGCTGGGCGCCCTCCTGCTCGTAGCCCGGCATGGCGATGAGCTCGCCGGAGTACTCCTGCGGGGAGCGGACGTCGACGAGCTTCGTGCTCGAGTCGAGCGCCCCGAGGACCTCGTCGCGCTTGGCGCGGATCGAGTCGTCGCCGGGCTGCGCCGTGAA
>JAUJME010000286.1 GCA_030447005.1 Solirubrobacteraceae bacterium
CCGAAGTTGTGGGCGGCCTGGCGGTCGCGCGCGGCGAACTCCTCCACGGGGCCCGAGCCGCGGCCCATGGAGTGGATGAGGTAGTAGGCGGTCGGGCAGCCCTCGAGCGCCTCGGGGAGGCCGTCGCCGCTGACGGCGTCCCCGCGGCGGGCGTCGACCGCGCCGGGGAAGGCGCCGGGGCGCGGATTGCGCGCGAGCGCGCGGACGGCGTGGCCGCGGCGCAGCAGCTCCTCGAGGAGGTGGCCGCCGACGTAGCCCGAAGCCCCCGTCAGGAGGATGGGGTCTGAGTGGCGAGTCTCTTGGTCGGTCATCGCGCCAGGTACGTACCCCGGCCGCCCGCGGATTCGATCCCGTGCGGGCGGGACCCCGTAGCCGAGCCATGAGGACCTTCGTGCACACCGCACAACCTGTTGAGGGTAGGCTGCTCGCGGCGTGAAGGGTCTTGCCATCAAGGACGTCGCCGAGCGCACCGGGATCGCCGCCGGGACGATCCGGATGTGGGAGCAGCGCTACGGGTTCCCCGTCCCGGAGCGGACGCCGTCGGGCTACCGCCGCTACTCCGAGCAGGACGCCGAGACGCTGCGCCGCGTGCTCGCCTACCGCGAGGGTGGGCTCTCGGTCCCCGCCGCGCTCGAGCGCGCCCGCGCGGCCGCCGAGCCGACCGACCGGCCCTCGATCTACGGCGCGATCGCCGCCAACGGGGTTCCCGTCACGCCGCAGGTGCTGCGCAAGCGGACGCTGATCGCGATCTCCCGCGCCATCGAGGACGAGACGATCGCCCGCGCCGCCGGGCCCGTGATCGTCGGCGCCTTCCAGAGCGCGGAGAACTACCGCGCGGTCGAGCACCGCTACCGGCGCCTGGCCAAGGTCTCCGACGCGACCGTCGTGTTCGCCGACTTCGACGAGGTCCGCGAGATCCCGGGCGAGGTCGCCGAGGTGCCGATCTCGCTCGAGGACTCGGTCGGCAACGAGTGGGTGGTGGTCGTCGACGCCCCGGGCTACGCGGCGTGCCTGCTCGCGTGGGAGCACCCGCGGCCCGAGGGCGAGGCGGCCGGCAACGGCTCCGACGGCGACCGGCGCTTCGAGGCGATGTGGACGATGGACCCGCAGGTCGTCCGGCGCGCGGCGCTGGTCGGCGCCTCGCTGGCGGGGCGCGCGGACCCGGAGCTCGGGGCGCGGGTGGAGGGTCTGCTGCGCGAGCGGCCGCTGGCGGTCGACGCGCCCGCACCGGGCCTCACGGCCCTCTGCAACCGGATGATCGGCTACCTGGAGGGCTGACGCGCGGCGGCGGGCGCGGGCGGCGGCGCGACGCGCGGCAGCTCGCGCAGCGCGACCGCGCCGATGCGGGCGAGCCCGGGGAAGCCGAGCGCGGTGGCGGTCGCCGACGTGAGGTCGTAGCTCGTGCCCCGCCGGAACGGGCCGCGGTCGACGACCGGTACCACCAGGGCGGCGGACCCGTAGCGGACGGCGACCTGCGTGCCGCAGGGCAGCGTCTTGTGCGCGACGCCCAGCAGCTTGCGGCTCATGCGGAAGCCGCAGGCGGTGCGCCGGCCGTAGAAGCCGGGGCCGTAGTAGGTGGCCAGCGCGCTGCGGTAGACGGTGACCGCGATCTCGGCCGAGAGGGCGGCCGCGCTCGCGCCCTGGGCGGCGACGGCGCGCAGCCGGGTCCGGCCGGCGGCGGGCGGGCGCCAGCCGGCGGCGAAGGTGCCGTCGGGGGCGGCGGTGGCGCGCGCGGCGGGCGTCCACGCCTGCGTGCGGGTGTCGAAGCGCTCGACGGAGACCGCGCGCCCGGCGGGCGCGGTGCCGCGCAGGACGGTGACCGCGCCGACGGTGGCGTCCGCGGGCGCGAGCGAGATCGGCCCGGGCTCGGGGGCGGCGGCGCCGCCGGTCTGGGCCCGCGCGGCGGCGGCCAGGGCGAGCGCGATCAGCGCGATGAGCAGCGTCAGTCTCAGCATGGATTCGTGGCCTGCGAGGTGAGCTGACGGGCTCGCGCGGTGCGCTACGGACGATGCTGGTGTCCGATTCGCCCCAGCGGCGCGCCGGTCGGCGCGTCGCAT
The DNA here is from genome assembly GCA_030447005.1 of Solirubrobacteraceae bacterium. The sequence continues at coordinate 2,058 of JAUJME010000286.1, forward strand.
CGGGTCCCCCGCTCGCCGCGGTTCGGGCCGCGGCGATTCGGCGCGCGGGAAGCTAGCAGCTAGGGCTTCGGGAGCCGGTCGACCGCGCGCTTGAGGATCTGGCCGCCGACCGTGAAGCCGATCTGCGCCAGCTCACCCGCCGCCTGGACGAGGGTGGTGACGAGCTCCGTGCCGCTCTGCGGCGCGCTGGCCGGGGGGCGCTCGGACTGCGGCGGCGCGGTGTCGCCGAGCGCCGGGGTGGCGGCGCGGACGGGCCGCGGACCGTCCGCGTCGGCGGTGACGGGCTGCTTGGGCTTCGGCTTCGGCGTCGTGGTCCTGGGCTTGGGCTTGGCACTCGCGGCCTTGGGCTTGGCACTCGCGGCCTTGGCCTTCGGCTTGGGCTTCGCCGCCTTCACCTTCGGCTTCGGCTCGGCCGGCGCGGCGGGGCTTGCGCCGTCGCGCGGGCGCCCGAGCCGGTTGGGCCGGGTGCTCGGCAGGGAGCCCAGGACCCCGTTGTCGGCGCGCTTGTCGCTCACGAGGCGGAGTCTATTCGGCCAAGAACCCGAGACAACGGCGCCGGGACGAGCTACCTTCTTCCCCAATCCACCAGCGCATCCGATGCGCAGCGCGCCACCTGCAGCGCGCACGTCGAGTGGAAAAAGTCCGGGACGAGCTGGCGCCGCCGTCCTAGACTTCGCAAAATAAGCGCCTAGACTCCGGCTCTTAAGGTTCGCGGAGCGAGTCCAGCTGTGGCATGCGGCGACAACTGGGCTCAAGAAGCGGGCCGCCGGCTCGAGGACCCTTGCGAGAGCACCGTGCCGGTCAGCGCGGTGCGAACCAAAGACAGAAACGGACATCGATGTCAGTAGTGGAGATGCAGGAACTCGAAGAGGTGAAGGGCCTTCTGCTCAAGGGGCAGCAGGTGGGAGTCCTGACCTTCGCCGAGGTTGCCAGCGCGGTCGCCGAGATCGATCTGGACGAGGCTGACGTCGAGGAGCTCCACGGCTTCCTCGAGCGGTCGGAGATCGAGCTCGTCGAGGAGATCGATCCGGCCCTCGCCGCCTCCAACGCCGTCGAGCGCGCGCCGGAGAAGCGTGGCCGGCGCAAGGCGAAGGCGACCATCGACTTCAAGCCGGACATGACCACCGACTCCCTTCAGCT
>JAUJME010000287.1 GCA_030447005.1 Solirubrobacteraceae bacterium
CGTGTGCCGGGCGTGCTCCCGGGTGCGCTCGCCCGCCGCCGTGGAGTCTCGAGTTCCCCCGTGGGGGGTGCCGGCCGCGCGGCGGAGTTGCTCCTCGCGGGCCGGGGCCGCGGCGGGGGGCGGCGGCCCCGGGGGGGGGGGGGGTTGGGGCCCGGGGGGGGCCCGGCCCCCCCCCCCCCCGTCCCCGCCCTCCCACCTGGCCACGCGCGCGTACATCTCTCTCGAGCCTCCCTGCGGTTGGGAGAATCCGACCCTACGGGCGCGAGGGCGCCGCTGCCCAGCGCGGCGACCCTCGACATCCGGCTCTTGCGGCGCCGGGCCGGTCTTTGGCAGGCTCCGCGCATGGCCGCCACCGCGACTCCCCCCACCACCGCCTCCAACGGCGAGCTCGTGCGCTGGGCGTTCGAGCAGCTCAACCACCACGACATCACGCCGCTGCGCCGGTTCTGGACCGACGCGACCGTCGAGCGCTTCCCGGACCGCACCTGCACCGGCGCGGACGAGATCGCCGCCTACTTCGAGGACGCCTTCGCCGCAATCCCCGACCTCAGGATCACGGTGGCCTCGCTGATCGAGCAGGGCGACGACGTCTTCGTCCGCTGGCATCTGTCGGGCACGCACCGTGGCGAGCTGATGGGCATCGCCGGCACCGGCAAGCCGCTGGCGATCGACGGCATCGACCACTTCGTCATCCGCGACGGCACGGTCGTCTCGAACTTCGTCGTCTTCGACCAGATGCAGTACGGCCGCCAGATCGGGATGCTCCCCGCCGACGGCTCGGCGGGCGACCGCGCCCTCAAGCAGGCGTTCAACCTGCGCACGCGGGTGGCGGAGCGGCTCAGGCGGTAGGTGCCCTGAGGTAGTCGGCGAGGCGGACCGGGTCGCGGCCGGTGAGCTCGCGCACGTGCGGGCTGACGTGCTCCAAGAGGCCGTCGCGGATGGCCCAGTAGGAGCTCACCCACCCGCGGACCTCGAAGTCGGGGGCCTGCCCGGCGCGCGAGGCGAACGCCTCCTCGTCGGTCTCCTCGTGGTAGCGGACCGGCTTGCCGGTGAGGCGGCCCATCGCCTCGGCGGCCTCGGCGAGCGAGAAGGCCTCCGGGCCGGTCAGCTCGTAGATGCGCCCCTCGTGGCCCTCCGGGCCCGGGAGCACCGCTGCGGCCGCGGCGGCGACGTCGTCGCGCAGGACGGCGGCGATCCGGCCGTCGCCCGCGGGTCCCCGGATGACGCCGTCCGGCGCGACCATGAACGGGATGAAGTCCATGTAGAGGTTGAACCGCAGGAACGTCCACGCCAGCCCGCTGGCCCGGATGTGCTCCTCCGTCTGCCAGTGCTCGCGCACCAGCGTCCAGATGGAGTCCGGCGCGGCGCCGATCACCGACACGTAGACGATGTGGCGCACGCCGGCGGCGACGGCGGCGTCGACCGCCGTCCTGTGCTGCTCGACCCGGTCGGCGGACTCCCTCGCGGGGATCAGCAGGAGCGTGTCGGCACCCTCGAGCGCAGCGCGCATCTCGTCGCCGGCGCCGTACCCGGACGCCCGCCGGACCTCCGCGCCCGGGAGCTGCGGCGCGCGGGACGGGTCGCGGACGACGAGCCGGAGCGGGGCCCCGGCCTCCGAGAGGCGAGTGGCGACGCGGCCTCCCACGACCCCGGTGGCGCCCGTCACGGCGATCATCCGCGCCACTCTAGGCGCCCTGACTCAGGCCTGGACCGGCTCCGCAACCGGGGCCCGCCAACCGACTGCACCTCAGCTGAACGCGAGCAGGCCCACGACCGCCGCCGCGGCGACGAGCGCGGGCTCGCCGAGCTTGATGCGCTTCTGCAGAAGCGCGGCGAGGGCGACGAGCCCGATGACGACGGAGGCCGGTCGGTCGATGACGTCGCCGGCGATGACGATGGCGGCTCCGGCGATGGCGCCGGCCGCGGCCGCGGTGGCGCCCTTGATGAAGCCTTGCAGCCGCGGGTGGTTCTCGTGGCGGCGGATGAAGGGCCCGGGCAGGATGACCAGGAGCAGCGCGGGCAGGAAGACGCAGACCGTGGCGATGACGGCGCCGGCCAGCCCGAAGACGAGGTAGCCGGCGAAGGTGGCCATGATGACGACGGGGCCGGGGCTGATGAGTCCCATGGCGACGGCGTCGACGAACTGCTGCTCCGTCAACCAGCGATGCTCGTCCACCAGCCCGGCGTGCAGGAACGGGACGATGGCGAGGCCAGAGCCGAAGGTGAAGGCTCCCGCCTTGAAGAAGAACCATCCGAGCGAGCCTGCCGACGCGCCCGACCCAGTCAAGGCGAAGCCCTTCACGGCAGCCAGCACCGCCAGGGGCGAGAGACTCGCCAGTCCGCCGTCCCCGGGCGCGCGCTTGGGCAGCCCGCCGCCGTAGTGGATGGCCCCGAAGGCTCCGGCAGCGAGGAACAGCCACACGATCTCCGCGCCGGTGATGGCGGTCACCGCGCACAGCAACGCGGCGATGCCCCACAGGACAGGGTCGCGCTTGTTCGTCGAGCGCGCGAGCTTGTAGGCGGCGATGGCGATGATGGCCAGCACCGCAGGCCCGACGCCCAGGAAGACCGCGTGCACCCAGTCGAGGCCCTGGTACTTGGCGTACAGCGCGGCGACGACGGTGACGATGATGAAAGGCGGGATGACGAACGGCAGGGCGATGGCGACGGCGCCGCGCGCCCCGGCGTGCAGGTAGCCGAACCACATCGCGACCTGCGCCGCCAGCGGCCCCGGCATGGTCTGGCCGACCGCGAGCGCCTGCTGGAACTCCCGCTCGGTGAACCAGCCCCGCTCCTCGACGAGGTCGCGCTGCATGTAACCGACCAGCGCGATGGGACCACCGAAGCCCAGGCCACCGAGCTTGAGGAAGTACCGAACCAGGCCCGCCAACCTGCGGGGTCCGTGCGCCGTGCCCCCGCTTTCGGCGCCTGCCGGCGCGGTCGGTGTCCCGCCGACCAGCGCCTGAGTACCGTCGGCCGCAACCGCGGCGCGTCCCTCCATCGTCGACAGGCTAGGACGGCGGCTCAGCCTGACGGCTGGTTCTGCTGCTGCGCGCGGACGTAAGCGAACCAGTCGTCGCGGAAGGTCTGCAGGCCCGTCATGTCGACCTTCTCGCAGCTGAGCGTGCGCAGGGCCGCGACGGCGCGCACAGGCTCCTTCTGCTC
>JAUJME010000034.1 GCA_030447005.1 Solirubrobacteraceae bacterium
CCCCCCCCCCCCGGCCCCCCCCCCCCCCCCCCCCCCCCCCCCCCCCCCCGCCCCCTCTCCCCTCCTCGTCTGGGGCGCCCTGTGGACGGTCTACGTCGTCTGGGGCTCCACCTACCTGGCCATCCGCGTGATGGTCGAGACGATGCCGCCGCTGCTCTCCGCCGGCGCGCGCTTCACCGTCGCCGGGGCGGTGCTGGTCGCCGTGCTCGCCGCGCGGGGCCGGCGCGTCCGGCTCGACCGCGCGTCGCTGGCCGGCGCCGCGCTGGTCGGCACGCTGCTGATGGGCGCCAACGGCGTGGTCACGATCGCCGAGCAGGAGGTGCCGTCCGGCCTCGCCGCGCTGCTGGTCGCCTCCGTCCCGCTGTGGGTCATCCTCCTGCGCCGCCTCGCGCGCGAGCGGGTGTCGCGCGCCAGCGTCGGGGCGGTCGCGGTCGGGTTCGCCGGCGTCGCGCTCCTGTTGGCGCCCGGCGAAGGCCCGGAGGGCGCGCCGCTGATCGGCCTGCTCGGCGTGGTCGGCGCGGCCGCGATGTGGGCGACGGGATCCTTCGCGTCGCCGCGGGTCTCCCTCCCGCGCGAGCCGCTCGTCTCCGTCGGGTGGCAGATGCTGCTCGGCGGGACGGTTTGCGTGGTGGTGGCCCTGGCGCTCGGCGAGGGCGGCGAGGTCCGGCCCGCCGCGTTCTCGCTCGACTCGGTGCTGGCCTTCGCCTATCTGGTGGTCTTCGGGTCCTGGCTCGCGTTCACCGCGTACGCCTGGCTGCTGCAGAACGCGCCGCTCTCCAAGGTGGCGACCTACGCGTACGTGAACCCGGTCGTCGCCATCGCGCTCGGCGCGGTGGTCCTGGGCGAGGCGGTGACGCCGCTGACGGTCGTCGCGGCGGCGGTGATCGTCGTCTCCGTCGCGCTCGTCGTGCGCCTCGAGCACACGAAGTAGTCTCGCCCGCATGTCGCCCCGCCGCCGCCAGGGCGCCGCGCTCATCGCCGGCGCGGCGCTCCTCTACCTGCTCGTCGAAGCCGGCGACCTCGCGTTCCACTGGACGCCGCTGCTCATCGGGCTGACCTACCTCGTCGCCGCCGCCCTCGGCGGCCGCGGCGGCTCCTACTGGGCGACGGCGTGCGTGATCACCGGCTGGGGCGCCGGCGTCGCCCTCCTCGCCGAGCGCGACCTCGACGTGACGCTCCAGGCGGGCTACCTGCTCGCCGCCGGGGCGGGCGCGCTGGCCGCCGCGCTGCTCGAGCGCGCGGGCTACGCGGTCGAGGCCCTCGGGATCGCCGCCGCGCTCGTCGTCGCCGGCCTCGTCTACGCGCTCGAGCCGCGCGTGGAGGCCTTCGGCCGCGCTTCGACCTACGCGGCGGCCGTCGCAGTGGTCGGGCTGGTGCGGCTGGCGACGCCGGAGCGGGGCGGGAAGGGGCGCCGGTGAGCTCGGGCGGCTGAACTGCAGCTGGTGAGGACGAGGGGGTCCAACGTGGATCGCACCGCCACCGGGCCGCGCCAATCCACCTTGGACCCCCTATGCGGCGGTCAATGTGGATCCGCACGCGGGAAGCGGCAGACGATCCATGTTCGACCCCCCTCGCGCTCCGTCACCCGACGAACGGCCGCTCGAACAGCGTCGAGAGGACGATCTGCGTCTGCGAGCGCGTCACCCCCGGCGCGTCGCGGATGCGCTCGAGCGTCGCCTCGAGGTGCGCGGTGTCGCGCGCGCGGACGTGGAGCATCGCGCTCGCCTCGCCCGCGACGGTGTAGGCGGCGGCGACCTCCGGGTGATGGGCGACCGCGTCGCGGACCTCGCCGGCGGCCATCCGGCCCTCGCAGTAGAGCGCCACGAAGGCGTGCGTCGTCCATCCGTAGGCGGCCGGATCGACCTGGGCCGTGTAGCCCCGCAGGACCCCCTCCGCCTCGAGGCGATCGACCCGCCGCTTGACCGCCGGCGCGCTCAGGGAGACTCGCATTCCGATGCTCTGGAACGAGCGCCGGGCGTCTTGGCGCAGCAGCGCAACGATCTGCCGGTCGATGTCGTCCACGCAGCGATGATAAGGGGCCGCGACGCAACGCTTGTGCATTGCGGGCGGCAGCAGAACGGAGGATCGTTCCATCCATGAGCACGAAGCCCCTCACAGATGAATTTCGCCCGGCCGGCGTCGCAAGCTCCGCCTCTGGGCGACGTCACGGCGCCGAAGCGGACTTCATGCCGCTCAACGGCGTCGACCACGTCGAGCTCTACGTCGGCAACGCCGCCCAGTCCGCCTACTTCTACGTCCACGCGTTCGGCTTCAAGCACGTCGCCTACAAGGGCCTCGAGACCGGCACGCGCGACCGCACCTCCCACGTGCTCGAGCAGGGCCGCATCCGCCTCGTGCTCACGGGCGCGCTCTCCGCCGACTCCGACATCGCCCGCCACGCCCACGACCACGGCGACGGCGTCAAGGTCATCGCCCTCTCGGTCCCCGACGCCGAGTACGCCTACCGCACGGCGGTCGAGCGCGGCGCGGAGGGCGTCGAGGAGCCCCACGAGCTCTCCGACGAGCACGGCAGCGTCAAGCTCTCCACGATCAGGACCTACGGCGAGACGCTCCACACCTTCGTCGAGCGCGCGGGCTACACGGGCGCCTTCCTCCCCGGCTTCCAGCCGCGCCAGGGCGACGCGGGCGACGTCGGACTGCTGGCCATCGACCACATCGTCGGCAACGTCGAGCTCGGCCGAATGCAGGAGTGGGTCGGCTACTACGAGCGCGTCTTCGGCATGACGGAGATGCTGCACTTCTCCGACGAGGCGATCTCCACGGAGTACTCCGCGCTGATGTCGAAGGTCGTCACGGACGGCAAGGGCCGGGTGAAGTTCCCGATCAACGAGCCGGCGGAGGGCAAGCGCAAGTCGCAGATCGACGAGTACCTCGAGTACTACGGCGGCCCGGGCGCCCAGCACATCGCCGTCGCCACGCGCGACATCGTCCGCACGGTCACCGAGATGCGCGAGCGCGGCGTCCAGTTCCTCACCATCCCCGAGGCCTACTACGAGGACGTCCCGGAGCGGATCGGCGAGATCGAGGAGTCCATCGACGACCTGCGCCGGCTGGGGATCCTCGTCGACCGCGACGACGAGGGCTACATGCTGCAGATCTTCACCAAGCCGGTCGGCGACCGCCCGACCGTCTTCTTCGAGGTCATCGAGCGCCATGGCGCCCGCGGCTTCGGTGAGGGAAACTTCAAGGCGCTGTTCGAGGCGATCGAGCGCGACCAGGAGCTCCGCGGCAACCTCTAGGAGAGAACCCGACGATGCGTTATCACCAGATGGGCGAGGTGCCGGCCAAGCGGCACGTCCAGGTCCGCGACGAGGAGACGGGCCGGCTGCTCGTGGAGGAGGTGCTCGGCTTCGAGGGCTTCTCGGGCAACGAGTCGATCCTCTACCACCTGTACTCGCCGGCCCGGATCACCGGCGTCGGCGACTTCGAGCCGATCGTCCGCGAGGAGTGGGTCCCCGAGGCCCACGTGCACCGGCTGACGAACACCATGGGCCTCGAGCCCGAGGGCGACGCGGTCCTCGGCCGGCGCCTGCTCCAGTACAACAACGACGTCGAGATCTCGCTCTGCCTGCCCGAGCGCGAGGCGGACTACTTCTACCGCGACGGCGAGGGCGACGAGGTCATCTTCGTCCACGAGGGCGGCGGGGTGCTCGAGTCCGTCTTCGGCTCGCTGCCGTTCCGCAAGTGGGACTACGTCGTCATCCCGCGCGGGACGACCTACCGCCTGCGCTTCGACACGCCGCAGCGCTGGCTGTGCTTCTACACGCCGGGCGAGATCGAGACGCCCAAGCGCTACCGCAACCGCTACGGCCAGCTGCTCGAGCACTCGCCGTTCTCCCAGCGCGACTTCCACGTGCCCGCCGCGCTCGAGACCCACCGCGAGCGGGGCGAGTTCGACCTCAAGGTCCGCGTCCGCGGCGGCTATCAGGACTACGTCCTCGACTACCACCCGTTCGACGTCGTCGGCTGGGACGGCTACGTCTACCCCTACACGTTCAACATCGCCGACTTCGAGCCCAAGGCCGGCCGGCTGCACCAGCCGCCCCCCGCCCACCAGAACTTCCAGGGCCCGAACTTCGTGATCTGCTCGTTCTGCCCGCGGATGCTCGACTGGGACCCGGAGGCGATCGTCCTCCCCTACCACCACTCCAACCTCCAGTCGGAGGAGATGATCTATTACGTCGACGGGCAGTTCGGCTCGCGCAAGGGCGTCGACATCGGGGCGATCACGCTGCACCCGTCCGGCCTCCCGCACGGCCCACAGCCGGGCCTGGTCGAGAAGTCGATCGGGGCGACGCGGACGGAGGAGCTCGCGGTGATGTGCGACACCTTCCGCCCGCTCAAGCTCACGACGCTCGCCCGCGACCTCGACGACCCGAGCTACGCGTTCTCCTGGACGGACGACGTGGAGCTCGAGCCGACGACCGTCACCTGAGTGCCGACCGCGGTCGGCAGCGACAGCTTCACCTGGCAGGACGGCGAGCGGACCATCCGCTTCGGCCGCGGGGCGGCGGCCGAGGCGGTCGAGGTGCTGGGCGGGCCGGGCTACACGCTGCTGACCACGGAGCGCGCCGCGGCGATGGCGCCCGCGGTGGCCGAGGCCGCGGGGGCGGTGCACCACGTCCCGGACGGCCTGGTCGACGAGATCGCCGCGGCGCTGCTCGGCGAGGTGGCCGGCGCGGAGCGGATCGTCGCGCTGGGCGGCGGCCGGGTGATCGACACCGCCAAGGCCCTCGCCGCGGCCGGCGGCGGGCGGGCGATGGCGGTGCCGACCACGCTGTCGGGCGCGGAGATGACCCGCAGCCACCGGCTGCCCGCCGGCGTGAGGGCGGCGCGCGTCCGCTGCGCGGCGGTGGTCAACGATCCGGCGCTCTCGGCCTCCCAGCCGGTCGACGCGCTCGCCGCCAGCGCGCTCAACGCGCTCGGCCACGCGGTCGAGGCGCCGTGCACGCCGCAGGCCAACCCGGTCGCCACGCTCGCCGCGGTGCGCTCTGCCGCGCTGCTCGTCGGCGCGTTCGGCCCGGCGGGCCCCGACCGCGACGCGCTCGCCCTCGGCGCGCTGCTGGCCGGCTACGCGATCGACTCCGCGGGCTACGGGCTGCACCACGTCCTCGCCCAGACGCTCGCCCGGGTGGCGGGCGTCGGCCACGGGCCCGCCAACGCGATCCTCCTCCCCCACACGATCGGTGCGCTCGCCTGGCGCTTCCCCCGCCAGCACGACGAGCTGGCCGAGGCGCTCGACGAGGATCCGGCCGAGGCGGCCGCGCGCGTACGCGAGCTGACGGGGACGATCCGCCTCCAGGACGTCGGGCTGCGCTGCGAGGATCTCGCCGCGTGCGCCGACGCGGCGGCGGAGCGCTCCGAGCTCGACCACACGCCGCCGCGCGCCGGCCGCGCGGAGCTGCTCGCGCTCTACGAGCACGCCTGCTGAGGCACGGAGGTGCCCGACCGTGGCGAGATCGCCGAGGACGCGCGGCGGCTGCTCGGGCGCGGGATGGCGTCGGTCGGCTGGCGTGAGTGGGGCCTGCTCGAACGGCTGCTGCACCCGGGCGAGCCGATCGAGGCGATGGCCTACGGGATGCTGCGCGGCCGCTGGGTCGGCGGCCAGCGGCTGCTGGTGGCGACGCCGTTGAGGCTGCTCGTCGTCGCCAAGGGCTTCTTCACCGGCCGGGAGGAGGTCTGCGAGCTCGCATGGGACGGCATCAACGACGTGGCGGTCGTCCTGCCGTGGCGGCTGACGCTCGCGCTGCCCGGCGAGCGGATCGAGCTGACCTTCGTCCAGCCGTCGCGCCAGCTCGCCGCGATCGCCGACCGGGTGCGCGCACGGCTGGACCCGGCGCGCGCGACGGTGACGACCGCCGAGGAGGTGCTCGACCAGGGACGGCGCAAGCTCGGGCGGATGACCGCGTCGGCCCTCGAGGCGAACCTGATCGCCCTCGCCGAGCTCCTCGAGCCGGGCGAGACCGTCCTGGAGCTGGTCTTCGTGACCAGCGGCGAGCGCACCGGCCTGCTCGCGGCCTCCACGACGCGGCTCGTCTTCGTCCCGTCCCGCGGGCTGGGCGTCGGGGAGGCGGTCGAGCACCCGTACCCGTCGATCGCCGCGTGCGAGCTCACCGATGACGAGGCGATGGTCGTCCGGGCCACCCGTGGCGCGGAGCTGCGGATCGAGGCGGCCAACCCGGTCGAGCGGGCGCTGAGCGTGGCCGAGATCACCCGGGCCCGGATGGCGGGGCGGTAGGCCTTCGGCGGCGCGTGGACGGTCACGTCGCACCCGGAGGGTCGTTGGAGCCGACGGGGGCGTTCGGGACAAGCGCCCGCTACTGCGGCTGGTGAGGGAGGGAGTTTTCGGCGGGGCGTTTCGCCGTCAACGTGCGACTCACCGCGTCCGACCTCGCGTATGGCACGTTGACGGCTCATAGCGCGGTCAACGTGCCACTCGCCGCTCCTGCAGCGCGCGAGTGGTGCGTTGGCGGCGAGTCCTCGCTTCGTCCCTCCCCTCCCTCCGGGGGCATCGCCGGCAACGTCACGCGGGTGCGTCCCGCGGCCGCCACTGTGACGTTGGCCGCCTATATCGCGTCGTGCGCGCTCACCGAGGCGACCCATGATCGTTCGAAGCGCCGGCGGCTCGAGTGGGCGATGAGCGCGGCCGAGACACCCGGGGCCGGGTGGCGGGCCGGTAGCCTTCCGCGGCCCGTGGCCGCTCCCCCGCCCACCGAGCAGGACCTCGTCGCGCTGGCCGAGCGGGCGCTGGCGGCGGCCGTCGGCGAGGGCGCGGCGACCGCCGCGTGGGAGTGGGCGCTCGGCGAGCCGGAGGGAGCGCTGGCGGTCGAGCTCGCCGTGCTGCGCGACGGGCGGGTGGGCTTCGCCGCCGGCGGGCCGGACGCGCTCGACGAGCTCGCCCTGGTGGCGCAGCGCGCGGTCGCCGACGGCCCGCCCGGCCTCGGCGAGCTCCCGGCCCCGGCGGTGGGCCGCCCCCATCAGGGCTACGACCCCGGGGTCCTCCGCCTCGACCCGGCGGGGCTGCCGGGCCGCTGGCGCGCCGGAGCGGCCAAGGTGGCCGTCGTCTCCTCGCGCGGCGTGCGGGCGTTCGAGCAGCGCAGCTTCGCCGCGGTCGAGCTCGACGGCCTGACGGCCACCGCGCCCGGCCCCGCGGGCGTCGACGCCGAGCCGCTGGCCGCCGAGGCGGCGGAGCTCGGCGAAGCGGGCGCGATCGCAGACGCCCCGAAGGCACCGCCCGGCGAGCGCCCGGTCGTCCTCGGCCCCGACGCCGTCGCCGCGGTGCTCGACCGGCTGCGCCCCGCGCTCGGCACCGCGGGCGGCCTCGCCGCCGGGACGCGCGTGACCGCCTCGGGCATCAACCTCTCCGACTCGCCGCGCTTCGGCGCCACGCTCCCGCGCTCCTACGACGCCAACGGCGTGCCGCGCCAGCCCGTCCCGCTCGTCCAGGACGGCGTGGCCCACCGGACCGTCTCGGCCGCCACGGGCCACGCGCTGCACCCGGGCCGGGCGGAGGCCGCGCCCCGGCACCTCGTCCTGGTCGGCGGCGGCGCCGCCGATGCCGAGGAGCTCATGGCGCCGGTCGAGCGCGGGCTCTACCTGCCGACGCTCGACCGCGCCTTCGAGATCGAACACGGCCGCCGCGGCCGGCCGGTTGCGCTCGGCGCGCTCGAGGTCGATCCTGTGGCGGTCCTCGCGAGCACCCAGGCCCTCAGCGCCCGCCAGCGCACGATCCCGACCGCGGGCGAGGCGCGGACGATCGCGGCGACCGTAGCGCCCGCCCTGCGGGCGACCGCCGGGGTGCGGGTGAGCTGAGTGCCCAGCCCGTCGCTCACCGGCGGCTGCCTGTGCGGCGGCGTGCGCTTCGAGCTCTCCGAGCCGGCGACCGCCGCGGGCTACTGCCACTGCACCCGCTGCCAGCGCCGGACGGGCACGGGCTCCTCCGTCCAGGCCCGGATCGACGGCCGGACGTTCCGCCTCCTCCGAGGCGCCGAGCTCGTCAGGGCGTGGCGCCACCCCGACGGCGGCTTCGAGAAGTGCTTCTGCGGCGAGTGCGGCGCCCACCTGTTCAGCCGCAACCCGGACGACCCCGCGCAGATGGGGATCCGGCTGGCGGCCTTCGACGGCGACCCGGGCGTCCGGCCGAGCTGGCGCACCTTCGTCGCCTACGCCGCGCCGTGGGACCCCATTCCGGAAGACGACGGGCTCGAGCACTTCGCCGAGGGCAAGCCGTACTGACCATGGCGAGGGGCGAGACGCTCGGGCGGCGCCGCAGGCGCAGGCGCAAGGAGAACGGCCGCGACCCCGCCTTCCGGCCCGACACACCGGTCACCAGCCCGAAGCGGCTCGCGGCGGAGCGGGAGCGAGATCTTCAGATCAAACTCGAGGCGCGGCCCGGATGGGTGAAGAAGGCATGGGCCACGCCCCAGAGCCGCATCCTGCTCTCCGCCGTCTTCATCGCCATCGCCCTCTGGGCCCTCATCGGCGCGTTCACCGACCCGAGCTTCTTCGAGCACCGCCGATCGGTCGGCGGCTTCCTGGTCTCCCCCGCGCTGCTGGGCATGTTCGGCCTGACCGCTTTCGAGGCGGTCCGCGACCTGATCCGCGGCACGAACTCGGCGCCGACGGTCCACCGGCTCGACCAGATCCTCCTCGAGCGCCGCGGGGGCAAGGGTTTCCTGTTCGCCTACGCGGTCTTCGTCGTGGGGACGTTCGTGCTGCTGATCGGCTGAGCGCGCCTTAACCGAACCTTCGCGGTCGGCCCGGGGGCCGCCCCTACCCTGGGCCGCATGGCACGGATCGCCTGGCTCGCTGTGCTCGGCTGCTCGACGGCGATCGCGGCGTGCGGGGGCGATTCCGGCGGGTCGGGCAAGAGCGACGGTGCGTCGCCCGCGACCGGCGAGGGCCTGGTCACCGGCGTGATCGAGGGCCGCGACCGCGACGACCCGCGCGCGCTCGCCGAGCGGGCCCGCCGCAAGGCCGCCGCGGCCCGCCGCAAGGCCGCCGCCGCCCGCCGCCGCGCCGAGCTGGTCCGGCTGCGGCGCTCGCACACGATCGAGGGCGCGCTGCGCCGGGCGCTGCTCGCCCGCCGGGTCTCCGCCGCCCGCCACGCCCGCCTGCGCGCCGACCTCGCCGCCGCCCGCGCGGCCGCCAAGCGGCTGAGCGGCGCGCGCCGCGCCGAGCTGGCGTCCGTCCTGACGACCGCCGGCCGCCTCGCCGCCGCGCACGCGCTGACCTCGGACCGCCTCGAGCCCGTCTTCACGATCCTGCGGCGCAACACCGCGTTCTGGACGCGGGCGCCGATGCCGCGGCCCGGGCAGCGCTTCTCGTTCCCGGGCGACCCGGTCGTCTACCAGTACTACTCGGGACAGGGGCTGCAGATCCAGCCCCTGGCGAGCTGGGGGCGCGCCAACGCGCTGGCCGCCGCCTGCCTGCGCTCGCTGCGCGCCGCGCGGCCCGCGCACCCGTGCCGCCGGCGGGCGCTGCGCGGCGCGCTCGACGGCCTCGCCGCCCTCGGCGCGCGGCGCAGCGGCTTCCTCGCCTGGGAGTACTACTTCGCCTACGGGGGCGGCGGCCCGCCGTGGATCAGCGGGATGACCCAGGCCACCGCGGTGCAGGCGCTCGCGCGCGGCCGGCGGGCGCTCGGCTCGACCCGCTACGCCCGCGCGGCAACCGCCGCGCTCGGCGCCTTCGAGCAGCCGCCGCCGGCGGGCGTCTCCGTCCCGGCGGGCGGCGGCCGGCACTACCTCATGTACTCGTTCTCGCCCGGCCTGCGCATCCTCAACGGCCACCTGCAGGCGGTGACCGGCCTCCACGACATGGCGGTGCTCGCCCACTCCCGCCGCGCGCGCCGGCTCTACCGCCGCGGGGAGCGCTCCGCGCGCGGGGCGGTCACCCGCCACGACACGGGCGCCTGGTCGCTGTACTCGGCCAGCGGGCGCGAGTCGACGCTCGGCTACCACCGGCTCGTCGGCGGCTTCCTCGGCAACCTCTGCGATCGCACCCGCCGCCGCGCCTACTGCGGGGCGCGCCGGCGCTTCGTCCGCTACGAGCGCGAGCCGCCGCGGATCGCGATCGCGGAGCCACGCGGGCTGCGCGCCCGCAGGGCCACGACGGTGCGCTTCTCGGTCTCCAAGCTGGCGAAGGTCTCCGTCCGGCTCTCCGGCCGGCGGGGGCTCTCGCTGCGCCGCGTGCTCGACGTGCCGCGCGGCGCCCACGAGCTGCCCTGGACCCCGTCGGCGCGCGGGCGCTACCGGCTGCGAGTCGAGGCGCGCGGGCCGAGCGGCCCCGCCGCCGTGGCCGCGCGCACCATCCGGGTCGTCCGCCCGAAGCCCAAGCCGAAGCCCAAGGCGAAGCCCCGGCGGCGCGCAGGCCGCCGGGGGGCGCCGAAGCCGGCTAGGAGCGGCGCAGGAGCGCGCGGCGGACGGGCGGGCGGGAGTAGTGGATCCGCGACTGGATCGCGTTGACCGCCACCAGCGCGACGCCCGTGATGACGTTGAGGTTGCCGAGCACGCCGAGCGAGCGCTGGATGCGCGCGGCCTGCGGCGGGGTCTCGGGCGCGGGCTTCGTGCCCGTCTCGATCGGGACGGCGCCGCCCGGCGCCTGCTTGGCCAGGCGCGCGCCCTGGACGCCGTTGGCGATCCCGGTGCCGACCGCGGCGAGCATCAGTCCGTCCTGGACGCGGCTGAGCTTCTTCTCCGTGTCCGTCTGGCGCGGGCCGGCCAGCTCGGTCGAGCGGGCGGCGAGGTAGCCGACCGCGGCGCTGCCGAGGCCGAGCGAGTTGACGAGGTTGTAGCCGTTCCAGGCGAGATTCGCGACCTTGCCGCGCTCCGCCTTGTCGGAGATCCCGGCGACCGCCGGGTTGAGCGCGAACTTGCCGAACATGGAGCCGCCCAGCCAGGTGGCGAGGCCCACGTCGTGCAGCGCGCGGGTGGTGTTCTGAAGTGAGTCGTTGACCATGCCCTCCGCTACCCACCTCGCGGAGGGCGCGGCGCCAGGCTCGGCCTACTCGCCCAGCTTGAGCAGCGCGACGGTGTTCGCGACGAAGACGACCGCGAAGGCGATGGTCCAGCGGTCCAGGTTGCGCTCCATCAGCGAGCCGCCGACGTTGCCGCCGCCGCCACCGACGCCGAAGGCGCCGGACATGCCCGCGTCCTTGCCCGAGTGCAGGAGCACCAGGAAGATCAGGACGACGG
>JAUJME010000288.1 GCA_030447005.1 Solirubrobacteraceae bacterium
CGGTCCGGGCGGCCGCGGCGGGGGCCCCGGCGGTCCCGGCGGGCGCGGCGGCGGCGGTGGCGGCGGCGGCGGTGGTCGTGGCGGCGGTGGCCGCGGCGGCCAGGGCGGCGGCGGCCGGGGCGGCCCGCGTCCCGACCTCTCCGGAGGGATCTCTCGCTGATGCTGTCGCCGAAGCGAGTCAAGCACCGCAAGCAGCACCGCGGCCGCATGGCCGGGCTCTCGCGTGCCCAGCCGAACGTCGAGTTCGGCGAGTACGGCCTCAAGACGCTCGAGGCCGGCTGGCTGACGAACCGCCAGATCGAGGCCGCGCGTATCGCCATGACCCGCAAGATCAAGCGTGGCGGCAAGGTGTGGATCAACGTCTATCCGGACAAGCCCGTCACCAAGAAGCCGGCCGAGACCCGCATGGGCTCCGGCAAGGGCAACCCGGAGGGCTGGGTCGCCGTCGTCAAGCCGGGCCGCGTGATGTTCGAGCTCTCCGGCGTGCCGGAGCCCCTCGCCCGTGAGGCGATGCGCCTCGCCGGCCACAAGCTTCCCGTCAAGACGAAGTTCGTCATGCGCGAGGACCTCCAGACCCAATGAAGACCTCCGAGCTTCACGACCTCTCCGAGGACAAGCTGCGCGACCACATCGCGACCGCGCGGCGCGACGTCTTCGGCCTTCGCATGCAGCACGCGACCGGCGAGCTCGAGAACACCGCCGGCCTGCGCACCGCCAAGCGCGATCTCGCGCGGGCCCTCACCGTGGCCCAGCAGCGCGGGCTCGAGCTCCACGAGCACACCACCTCCTAGGAAGCACACCTGATGGCTGAAGACACCACCGAGACCAACGACGCGCCCGTCGTCCCCGAGACGATCGGCGACGAGGTCGCCAACGCCAAGGAGCAGGGCGGCGACCCGACCCCCGAGCCCGAGGTCCAGCTCCCGCCCAAGGAGCGCCGGGCCGCGCGCCGCGCCGCCAAGGCGCCGGCCGCCAGCGGCCCGCGGACGGTCGAGGAGCGCGAGGCCGCGCGCCTCGAGCGCCGCCGCCGCAACGCCACCCTGCGCCGCAACTACCGGGCCCGCACGAAGGCCAAGCGCGCCGAGCAGCGCGCCTCCGCGCCCGCGCCCGAGCCCGTCGAGGCCCACGAGCACGGCCCGGGCCGCCCGAAGGTCCGCCAGGGCATCGTCGTCTCCGACAAGGCCGACAAGACCATCGTGGTGCGCATCGACATCGTCAAGCGCCACCGGCGCTACGGCAAGATCATGCGGACCTCGTCGAAGCTGCACGCCCACGACGAGGCCAACACCGCCGGCACGGGCGACACCGTCCGCGTCATCGAGTCACGGCCGCTCTCGGCCACCAAGCGCTGGCGCCTCGTCGAAGTCGTGGAGCGTGCCCGGTGATCCAGAACGAGACCCGCCTCAGGGTCGCCGACAACACGGGCGCCCGCGAGATCCTCTGCATCCGCGTGCAGGGCGGCTCGCGCCGCCGCTACGCCGGCGTGGGAGACGTCATCACCGCGACGGTCAAGCAGGCCATCCCGAACGGGACGGTCAAGAAGGGCGAGGTCGTCAAGGCGGTCGTCGTGCGCACGAAGAAGGAGTTCGGTCGCGACGACGGCACCTACATCTCCTTCGACGAGAACGCCGCGGTGATCATCGACGACGGCCACAACCCGCGCGGGACCCGCATCTTCGGGCCCGTCGCCCGCGAGCTGCGCGACCGCAACTTCATGCGGATCGTCTCCCTCGCCCCGGAGGTGCTCTAGATGCCCATGAAGCTGCGCACGGACGACACGGTCGTCGTCATCTCGGGCAAGGACAAGGGCAAGACGGGCCGCATCCTGCACGTGGACCTCAAGAAGGAGAAGGTCTACGTCGAGGGCCTCAACATCGTCAAGCGCCACCAGCGCCCGACCCCCGGCCGCCCCAACGCGGCCGTCGGCGTGATCGAGAAGGAGGGGCCGATCCACGTCTCCAACGTGGCGCTCCTCGACCCCAAGGACTCAAAGCCCACCCGCCTGAGCGTCCGCCGCACCGCGCAGGGCGCGCGCGTGCGCGTGACGAAGCGCTCGGGCACGGAGATCGACTGATGGCTCGCCTCAAGGACCGCTACAACGACGAGATCCGGCCCCGGCTGATCGAGCGCTTCGGCTACTCGTCGCCGATGCAGGCGCCCAAGCTGGTCAAGATCACGCTCAACATGGGCGTGGGGGAGGCCAAGCAGGACTCCAAGATGCTCGACGCCGCCGCCGAGCAGCTCGGGACGATCGCCGGCCAGAAGCCGAACGTCCGCCGCGCGCGCAAGTCGGTCGCGAACTTCAAGCTGCGCGAGGGGATGCCGGTCGGCCTCGTGGTCACGCTGCGCGACGCGCGCGCCTACGAGTTCCTCGACCGCCTGACCTCCGTGGCGATCCCGCGGATCCGCGACTTCCGCGGCCTCAACCCCCGCTCCTTCGACGGCCGCGGCAACTACTCGATGGGCGTCCGCGAGCAGGTCATCTTCCCGGAGATCGACTACGACGCCGTCGACCAGGTCCGCGGCCTCGACGTCACCATCACCACCACCGCCAAGACGGACGCGGAGGCGTTCGCGCTGCTGGAGGCGCTGGGCATGCCGTTCGCCCGCGACACCCGGCCGACGGACTTCCAGAGCATCGTCGAGGGCGACGCGATCCCCGCGTAAAGGACTTTCTCAAAATGGCAAAGACCTCCCAGCGCGTGCGCCAGCAGCGCACCCCCAAGTACAAGACCCGCGGGTACACCCGCTGCCGCAACTGCGGCCGCCCCCGCGCGGTGTTCCGCAAGTTCGGGATCTGCCGGATCTGCCTGCGCACGCTCGCGCACAACGGCTACATCCCGGGCATGACCAAGTCGAGCTGGTGATCGCATGTCAATGACCGATCCCATCGCGGACTTCCTCACCCGGATCCGCAACGGCATCCAGGCGGCCCACGAGACGGTGGACATGCCGTCCTCCAGGCTCAAGCAGGAGATGGCGCGCGTCCTGCGCGAGCAGGGCTACATCGAGGGCTACGACGTCGAGCCGCCGCGGCCCGGCAACGGCTCCGAGCGCCTGATCATCCGGCTGAAGTACACGGACGCCCGCGTCTCGGTGATCTCCGGCCTCAAGCGCGTCTCGCGCCCGGGGCAGCGGACCTACGTCGACTCG
>JAUJME010000289.1 GCA_030447005.1 Solirubrobacteraceae bacterium
GGGGGGGGGCGGCGCGGGGCCCCGGCGCCGCCCACCCCGGTGGGGCGGGCCCGGGGGCCGCCGCGCCGGCCCCCGCCCCCCGCCCCCCCCCCGCCCGGGCGCGGGGCGCGGGGCCCCCCCCCCCCCCACCGCGGGGCGCCCCCCGCCGGGGGGCGGCCGGGCCCCCCCCCCGCGCCGGGGCGCGCCCCCCCCCCCCGGCGCGGCGGCCCGCGCCCCGCGATCGAGGCGCTCCTCGCCGGCGGTGTCCCCGGCCGGACGGCGACCGTCCCGGCCGACCCGCGGCGCCGCCACGTCCGCGCGGCCGACGTCATCGGACAGCTGCGGCGCGCCGCGGCGCTCCCTGCGGCGCCACGCACGGGCGAGCGACTGGACTACGCGGTCGACGTCGCCGCGGGCGTGCGAGCGATCGTCCTCGACACCGTCGCTCGCGGCGGCGGCGCCGGTGGCGAGCTCCTCGCCGGCCAGGTCGCCTTCCTGCGCGCCGCGCTCGCACGGGCGGGCGAGCGCGCCATCGTCGTGGTCTCCCACCACGGGCTGCACCGCACGCGAGGCGGCGCCGCCGCCCAGGCGGTCCTCGCCGGCGACGACCGCGTCGTCGCCGAGCTCGCCGGCGACACCCACCGGCACGAGATCACCCCGGTCCGCACGCGGGCCGGCGGCTATTGGCGCATCACGACGTCGTCGCTCGCCGACTGGCCGCAGCAGACGCGGATGCTGCGGCTCGTCACCGGACCCGACGGCGCGCGGGCGCTCGAGACGTGGACCGTCGACCATGCCGGGGCGCTCGACCGTGCCGACCTCGCCGGCACCGCGCGCCACCTCGCGCACCTCGACGCCCAGGGAGGCCGCCCCGCCGGCTTCGCCGGCACCCGCCGCGACCGCAACGCCCGCCTCTGGCTGCCCTGAAGGGGGTCAGCCGTGGAGGAGCTCGGCGAGGCGCTCGAGGGAGGCGGTGAGCTGCGTCTCGGTCTGCGTCGCCGCGTCGCTCGGGGCCAGCCGCCGGCCGACGAGCCGCACGTGCGTGCCGGTGGCGGAGGGTTCGACGGTGAGCTCGAGCGAGGTCTCGGGCCCCGAGGGGTCGGCGCCGTCGAGCTGCTCGCGCAGCGTGCGCCAGCGGACGTAGCCCTGCGGCTCCCAGTCCTCGCACACGCGCTCGAGCTCGTACGCGCGGCCGTCGGTCGTCGTGCCGCGCACGACGTGGCGCTGGCCCTGTCCCGGCTTGCCGTCCACCGACGCCTCCTCCACGCCGGCGAACCAGCGGGCCAGGCAGGACGGGTCGGCCGCGATGGCCCAGACGGCCGCCGGATCGACGTTGATGACCCGCGCCGCGGCGGCCTGGGCGGCGTCGTCGCCGCGCAGGGCGAACAGCGGGCGCAGGTCGTCGAGCCGGTCGTAGAGCCACCACAGATAGCGCTCGGTCCCGTGCTCGCGCAGCGGATGGAGGTCCTCGTGCGACGGATCGGCGACGAACGCGTCGAACGCCTCGCTCGAGGGCCACTCGACGAGCACCATGGCCTGACGCGGCGGGACGTCGCCCTCCGCCGCGCCGGCCAGGCGCCCGAGCGCGACGACGCGCCCGCCATGCTTGCCCACGGCGTCGACCGACCGCTTCGAGTACGCGCGGTAGTCGTCGTTGGGCGCGAGGTCGAACAGGTTCAGGGCGTAGACCGGCATCGCCGGCCGACCCTACTTCGCTCAGCGCTTGAAGGACTTCAGCTTGCGGCGGACGACCTTGTAGCCAGGGCGCGGCTCGCCGCTGGCGTTCATCAGGCCGGCGTCGAAGCGCAGCTCGCAACCCGCCCCCCCGTACCAGTTGTAGAGGTACACGCGCCGGATCGAGCGGCGGTGGCGCCTGACCGTCTTGAACAGGAAGCCGAGGCGCTTGGCGGCGCGCTTCTCCGAGCACGGGAACGACCGCCCGAACTTCACGACGCCGCCCGTCTCGGTGAGCCACAGCTTCGCGCGCGGGCTCACCCGCCGCACGGTGCGCAGGATGCCGCGCAGGCCGCGCGTCCGCTTGCGGTTGACGTCGGAGTAGTTGTGCACGCCCACGATGCGCAGGTGCCGCCGCGTGTACCGGCGCCCGGCGGCACGCACGAAGCGCCGGATGTAGCGGCTGACCCCGCGCTGGTCGAGCACGTCGAGCCCGACCACGCGGCACTTGCGCCGGCTGCATCGGCGGAACACCGCGCGGCGCATCACCTTGAAGTACCGGGCCGCCCGCCTGGGCTTGTTCCACGTCGGCTGGGTCTTGTGGTTGGCCTCGTTCCACGCGCCGAAGTCCCGCACGCCGAGCTTGTGGAAGTAGCGCACCATCCGGGTGATGTCCTTGCGGTAGCGCCTGACGCTCGGCGCCCTGCCCTTCTTCGGCCGCAGGTCGTGCGTCGAGACGTGCAGCAGCGGCCGCGCCTTCGCGGCGCGCGCAGCCTTGACCCACGCGCGCGCCTTCAGCCGCTCGTCGGGCCGGCGCATGGCGTTCCACGGGATGAAGTAGCGGACCTTGCGGATCTTCAGCGCGCGGAAGCGCGGCTCGTCGAACATCGGCCGGTTCTGGTCGCCGATGCCGATGCGGACGTTGAACTTGCGGGCCTCGGCGGGAGCGGCGGCGACCGCGAGCAGGGTCGCCAGCAGCAGACCGGTCAGGAGCGTCTTGAGCATGGTCATCACCTTCACAGTGCACCGACGGCGGCCCCGGTGCGCTTGACCGTCAGCGCCCTGACGCTCGGTGGTCACGCGCGTGACCGCGCGGCACGTCGTTACGCGGCGAGCGGCGTCACGGCAGCGCGAGCGTCGCCACGGCGAGCGCGGCGACGCCCTCCTCGCGGCCGACGAACCCCATCCCCTCGCCCGTCGACGCCTTGACGTTCACCGTGCCGGGCGCCACGCCGAGCGCGCGCGCCAGCGTCTCGGCGATCGCGCCCTTGTGCGGCTTGAGCTTCGGACGCTCCATGACCACCGTCGTGTCGACGTGCACCACGACCGCGCCGCGTCGCGCGAGCAGCCCGGCCGTGTGGCGCAGCAGGCCGAGGGAGTCGGCGCCGCGGTACGCCTCGTCGGTGTCCGGGAAGTGCTCGCCGATGTCGCCGAGCCCGGCCGCGCCGAGCAGCGCGTCGATCACCGCGTGGGTCAGCACGTCGGCGTCCGAGTG
>JAUJME010000035.1 GCA_030447005.1 Solirubrobacteraceae bacterium
CGGAGCCGACGTTGACGATGCTCGAACCCGGCTCCATCACGCGGCCGCACGCCTGGGCCATCCAGTAGGAGCCGTTGAGGTTGACGTCGATCACGCTGCGGAACTGCTCGGGCGTCTCGCGCGTGGCGGGCACCGCGGTGCCGACCCCGGCGTTGTTGACCAGGACGTCGACGTGGCCGAGCTCGGCGACCGCCTGCTCGATCACCCGCGTGCAGTCCTCGGGCTCGGCGACGTCGGCGCGCACGGCCAGGCAGCGGCGGCCGAGCCCCTCGACCTGCGCCTTGGTGTCCTCGAGGCGCTCCACGCGGCGCGCGCAGACGACCACGTCGGCGCCCGCCTCCGCAAGCCCCTTGGCGAAGGCGACGCCGAGGCCGGACGATGCGCCGGTGACGACGGCGACCTTGCCGTCGAGGCGGAACGAGTCGAGCACGGTCATGCGGTGGTCTCCTTCCGCTCGCGGCGGATCGTCGGGACGCGGGCCAGGATGGCGTCGACGACGCGCGCCGAGGCGCACCCGTCCTCGAGGTGGCAGTAGCGCTCGCGGAAGGCGGCGAACGCCTCGGCGTGGCGCTCGACCACGGCGTCGAGGTCGCACAGCGCGGCGATCACCTCTGCGTTGCTCGCCAGCAGCGGCCCGGGCGCCTCGGACTCGAAGTCGAAGTAGAAGCCGCGGATCTCGTCGCGGTACTCGACGAGGTCGTAGACGAAGAACAGGACCGGCCTGCCGGTGATCGCGAAGTCGAACATCGCGGAGGAGTAGTCCGTCAGCAGGACGTCGGCGGCCAGGTAGAGCTGGTTGATGTCCTGGTGGCCGGAGACCTCGATCACGTTGGGCATCGCGTCGATCCTGGCGGTGGCGGCGACCTGCCAGTGGACCCGCAGCAGCACGACCCACTCCTCGCCGAGCTCGCGGCGCAGCGCCTCGAGGTCGAGATGGAGGCTGAAGGGGTCGGCGTCGCGCCAGGTCGGCGCGTAGAGGACGGCCCGCACGCCCTCGCCGATCCCCAGCTCGTCGCGGACGCGGGCGCGGATGGCGTCGCGAGCGGGCGAGGAGAGCACGTCGTTGCGCGGATAGCCCGTCTCGATCACCTCCCCCTCGAACCGGAAGGCGCGGCGCAGGACGTCCGTGCTGAAGCGGTTCGGCGACAGCAGCGTGTCCCAGCGGGCGACGTCGCGCGGCAGCCACGTCTCGTAGTTGCGCGCCTCCTTGAAGCGGGGGCGCTCGACGTCATGGGCGATCCGCTTGAGCGGGGTCCCGTGCCATGTCTGGAGGTAGTGGGTCTCGGGGGACTTCGCGAAGGCGTGGGCGAGGACGTCGTTGGAGACGATGAGCTGGGCGGACTCGAGCAGCGCCTCGGTCGCGGGGCCCTCGGGCGCGGCGAGGTTGACGCCCCCGGGCACCGGCCCGGCCACCTCGGACTCGATCAGCCAGTGCTGCTCGACGGGGATGCCGCGCCGCTGGAGCTCGTCGGCGATCGCCCGCGGGCTGTCGGAGTAGCGCCCGCTCCAGGACGCGAAGACGGCCGGCCCGCTCAAGCCGGCTGTTCCGCCGGCGTGAACGCACGGGCGAGGACCGGCTCGAGCTCCTCCGGCTCGAGGCCCATCTCGGACAGGATCGTGTGGCGGTCAGGCCGGATCGCCGGTGCCCCGGCGATCGCCTCGGCCAGCTGGCCGTCCGACAGCCCGAGGTCCGCCGGGTGGGTCGGGAGGCCGACCTCGGCGAACATCCGCTGGAGCGCCGGCAGGAGCGGCGCGGCGTGCGCCGCCGCCGAGATCAGGCAGCCGAGCGCCACCTGCTCGCCGTGCATCGCGGCGGCCTCCCCGAGCAGCGCGTCGAGGCTGTGGCTGATCAGGTGCTCGGCCCCCGAGCAGGGGCGGCTCGTCCCGGCCGCCGCCATGGCCAGGCCGCTCTGGAGCAGGCCCTTGGCCACCAGCTCGTGGGTCTCGGGGGAGCCGAGGTCGGTGACGTCGAGCACCGGCCGCGCCGCGCTCTCGGAGATCATCGCGGAGAACGCGTCGAAGGACTCGTGCCCGAGGCGGTCGGCCAGCTGCCAGTCGAGCACGGCGGTGAGGTTGCTCACGAGGTCGCCGATCCCGGCCCGGAGGGTCCGGACCGGCGCGCCGCCGACCACCGCGACGTCGACGATGATCCCCGCCGGCATGGCGGCGGGGTAGCTGCGCCGCCGGCCGTCCTTGCAGGTCATGGAGGCGACGGGCGAGCTGATCCCGTCGTTGGACATCGTCGTGGGGACGCTGAGGAAGTCGGTCCGGGTGCGGGCGGCGGCGAGCTTGACCGTGTCGATGACCCGCCCGCCCCCGACCGCGACGGCGAGCGTGAGGTCCTCCTCGATGATCAGCGCCGCCGTGGCCGCCGCCTGCTCGAGGCGCCCGCTCAGCCACGAGGCATGCAGCACGTGGACGCCGCTGGCCCGCAGGCCGTCGACGACCTCCTGGGCGAGCGCCAGCGACGGACCGGCGCCGCTGCCGACCAGGACCCGGGTCGCGTCGAAGCCGTGGCCGTCGAGCAGCTCGGCGACGTCGGGGAGGCAGTCCGTGGCGACGTGGAGGAGGCGCGGGATCGCGATCTTGCGGCTGGGCGTGGCCGGGGTCACGACGGCACGAGCCCCACGGCGGCTGCCAGGTCGTCGTCGTCGTCGATCTCGACCCAGCGCCCGCTCGGCATCGGCCACACCACCCAGGCGACGCCGGCGGCGGCCGTCCGGCCGACCGCGCCCTCGTACCACTCGTCGACGGCCTCCGGCCGCCCCACGAACGCCTCGAGCACCTCGCGCATCCGGGCCAGCGCGGCGCCCCGCGCCATCAGCATCCCGACGTACTCGCCCGCCGGGTCGTCGAGGCCGACCTTGCCGATCCGGTCGAGGGTCCCGTCGTGGCGGACCTCGACCTTCATCGACTCGTCCGTCAGCGGGCGCTCGAGGTCGACGGCGATGAGGGCATCGGCGTCCGTGGAGGCGCAGGCGTCGAGGAAGTCGGCGAACGCGGAGGTCTCGGCGAACAGGTCGCCGTTGACGATCACCACCCGCGCGTCGGGATCCTCCACGTCGCGGAGGGGGAGCAGGACGGAGTACCAGTTGTTGAGCCGGGCGTACTCCGGGTTGTGCAGCGTCGCCGTGCCGTCCCCGCGCTCGGACAGGAAGGCCTCGATCGCCTCCGCGGCGTGGCCGGTCACCACCCGCACGGACGTCACGCCGTCACCGGCGCGCGCGACCGCGTCGAGCTGGCGCTCGGCGAGCACCTCCCCGCCCACGTCGAGCAGCCACTTGGGCGTCTCGGAGCCGAGCGCGCCGAGGCGGCTGCCGCGACCGGCGGCGAGGATGACGACATGTGTGCTGGAGGCGATTGCTGAGACCTACCCGGGATTCGCGGGTTCAACGGGGAGCGGCGCATCTTACGATGCGCCCGTCCGAGCGTCCCGGCGAGTCCCGGCTGCCCTACGGCGCGGGGGTCCGGCGGCGGGGCTGGTAGGCCCGCTGCACGACGAGATAGGCGGGCTTGGGCCGCCCCTCGAAGGAGATGAGCCCCTTGCGGTGCATCGGCGGGTCGGGGAGCGGGTTGCCGCCCGCCCAGCCCGGCCGCACCTTGAACTCGTTGAGCGCCCAGTAGCTCACGCCGCTGAGCCACGGCTTGCTCGCGAAGATCCCGAGGTGGGCCCCTGTCCAGGCGCTCTGGAACTCATAGGTCCCCTTCTCCTCGACGGGTCCGGACCGGTTCGCCTCCGCCCCGAATTCCGTGATCATGATCGCCTGGCCGGGGTGGCAGGCGCGCATGGCGTCCAGGTAGCCCGGCAGCTCCTCGTTGGTCCCGGAGTACCAGCCGAAGTACTCGTTGATCCCGAGCAGCTCGATCGGCGCGTACGTGGCCGCGTGGCAGATGAACGGCTGATCGGCCTGGAGGGCGAGGGAGACGGGCCGCGTCGGGTCGATCGCCTTGACCGCCGCCGCCCCGCGGGCGAAGAGGTCCGCCTCCACGGGCCCCGGCACCGGGGCCAGCTCGTTGCCCAGGGACCAGGTGATGATCGACGGGTGCGAGGCGTTCGCCTCGACGTTGGCCACCGAGAGCTCGATGGCGCGGTCGACGACCCCGGGCCGCGCGAGCGGGCGCCGGATCCGGTAGACGGGCACCTCCGACCAGACCATGACCCCGAGCCGGTCCGCGCGCTCGAGGATGTCGGGGTGCAGCGGGTAGTGGGCGCGGATCATCGTGGCGCCGAGCCGGCGGGTGCGGGTGATGAGGCGCTCGCGGCCGGCCGGCAGCAGCGCGTGGCCGCGGCCCGGCTCGTCCTCGTGGACCCCGACGCCGCGGGGCCGCAGGCGGCGGCCGTTGAGCTGGAGCACGCCGTCGACGACCTCGACGCTGCGGATGCCGATCCTCTGCTGCTGGCGGGTGACCCCGCGCTCGGACACCGCCGCCACGCCGAGGATGTAGAGGTTGGGATCGCGCGGCGACCACAGCCGCGGCTTCGGGACCTTGACCGTCGCGCCGACCACGGCGCTCTCCCCCGGCCCGAGCTTCTTGCCGCCCAGACCGAACGACTGGCCGGCCAGCCGCCCGACGACGTTGACGCGCTGCGTGCGGTCCTCGTGGTTGCGCAGGACGGCGCGGACGCGCACCCGCGCCGCGCACTTCGGGCACTTCAGGGACGGCAGCGCCCGCACGTCCTCGACGTCGACGCCCTGGACCGGCCGGATCTCGACCTCCCGCAGGATCCCCCCGTAGTTCCACCAGCCGCCGTTGAGGCCGCTGCCCCCGGGGAAGTCGATCGGCGACCGGCGGTTGCCGACGCGGATGACCAGGCGGTTGACCCGCTTCTTGCGGACGCCCTCCAGGGGCAGCTCGAAGGGCAGGTAGGGTCCGGTGTGGCCGCCGATCTCGCGCCCGTTGAGCCAGACCTGCGCCCGGTGGTTGACCGACAGGAAGCGGATCAGCCACTTCGGCTTGCCGGCGGTGCGCGGAAGCCGGAAGTCGCGGCGGTACCAGCCGACCGTGCCCACCATGCTGGCGTCGCTGCTGTCGTTGGCGTTCCAGGAGTGGGGCACGGTGACCGGCAGCCAGTCGCGCGTGGACCCCTGGTCGAAGAACCGCTCGCCGATGCCGACGTCGGCGGGATCGAGCCGGAACAGCCACTGCCCGTTGAGCCCGATCCGGTCGGCCGGGCCGTTGAGCGTCGCCGGCGGCCCGGTCGGGCGCGAGGCGACCGACGCGGCGGACGCCGTGGCCGGCGCGACCGCGCAGGAGACGAGAAGGCAGAGCGTGACGGCGAGATTGCGGGGCATCGGGGCCTCAGGACACATCCGGGACGGGAGTGATGCGGTGCGAGCGGGCGAGTGTAGGGAGCCCGCCGGACTCGTGATCCGGTGCCTGCCCCGCCGGGGGCGGTCCGCCGAGCGTTTCCGCGCCACGTCCGGCGCCCCACGCCACCCCGGCCGCCAGCAGCGCCCAGCTCAGCGGATCCTCGAGGAACGCGGCGTAGAGCAGCGTGTGGACGAGGACCGCGGTGAACGCGGCCGCGGCGGCCGCCCGCGGCACCGCCCGGCGCGCCCCGCGCAGCAGCAGCCGGAAGGCGGCGGCCAGCAGCGCGAGGTAGGCCGCCAGCCCGACGAGCCCCTGCTCGACGGCGACGGTCAGCGGGATGGTGTGCGAGGCCGCGACCCCGCGCGAGCCCCGCTCGTAGCCCGCCCGCCGGTACTCGAGCGCGAACGACCCGGAGCCCGCCCCGAGCACGGGCCGCCGCGCGAAGAGCTCGGCGCCGCCCGTGATCAGCTTGTTGCGGCCGCTCGTCGCCTTGCGCACCGAGCCCGCGCTGTCGGGCTTGAGCCCGACGCCGGCCGGGAGGATCAGCACGAGGATCGCCGCCACGGCCAGCAGGCCGACCGCGCCGGCGGCGACCCGCCGGTGGCCCAGCAGCGCCACGAGCATCGCCAGCCCGGCCAGCAGCGCGATGAAGCTCGACGACGACAGGGCGGTCAGCAGGCCCAGCCACAGGACCGCGAGGACCGCGCCGCCCGCCACCATGGCGCGCCCGCGGGCCGCCGCGAGCGCCGCGGCCAGGAACAGGATCACCACCACGAGGTAGCGGCCGTAGACGTTGGGATCGAAGAAGAGCGAGTTGGCGCGGAAGTACGGGTTGTAGGCGTTGGACTCCTCGAGCTTCGCGTTGACGAAGACGTCGCCGGCGGCGTACTGCGCGAAGCCGACCGCGCAGAACACGAGCCCGAGGGCGACCAGCACCCGCAGGCACGCCCGGCGCAGCGCGGGCGTCCACTCGAGGCCGGCGAGCAGCGCGAACAGCAGCGCGAACGGCACGTAGAAGAACACGACGTTGCGCAGCGCCTGGTCGGCGTCGCCCGAGTACGCCGCCTGCACGGCGTAGAGCACCATGAAGCCGGCGAGGGCCCACTCGAGCGCGCCGGGCCGCGCCGCCGCGGCCGGCGAGCGCCCGCGCAGGTGGGCCGCGAGGTGGGCGACGACGCCGGCGCCGATGACGGCGTAGAGCGGCACGAGGAGGTTGGCCGTGGTGCCGCCGATCGCCAGCGGGACCCGGAACGGCAGCGCGGCGACGGCCGCCACCGCCAGCAACCCGGGGCGGCGCAGGACGAGGGCTCCGCCGGCCGCGAGCGCGCCGAGCGCCAGCACCCCGGCGGCGAGGGCGACGGCGGGCCGCTCGCGCAGCGCCTCGGCCTGCGGGCCCGTCCACACCTCGCCGGCGAGCAGCGCCACGGCCAGCGCGGCGGCGCCGGCCATCGCCCAGGCGCCGACGGCGCCCGAGCGGCGGAGCACCGCGACCCCCGCCAGCGCGGTGGCGAGCACGAGGCCGCCCTCCTGGAGCACGCCGGCCAGGCCGGCCCCGGCCGTCACGCCGGCCCCGGGCGCTCGAGCCGGATCGGCTTGAGCAGCTCCACGGTGCGCCCGCGGCGAGGCAGCCCCAGCCGGACGCGGTAGGTGCCGGCCGGGGCGGGACGGCCGTCGGCCGCCCGCCCGTCCCAGCGGAAGCGCACGCGGCGGCTCCGGCGACGGCCCGGGCGGCGCCGCTCCCGGCGCAGCACCCGGACCGCCCGGCCACGCTCGTCGAGGATCGTCGCGGTGACCCTGCCGCGCCGCCCCGGGGTGACGCTGATGCGGGCGTGGTCGCGCACGCCGTCGCCGTCGGGTGAGAAGGCGGGAGAGACGCCGACGCCGCGGACCAGTGCGGGTTCCTGCTTGAGCCGCTGGTTGGCGACCAGGGCCAGCGCGGTGAGCGCGAAGAGGGCGGCGAGCACGGCGAGCAGACCGCGCGGCAGGCGGCCGGCGGGCAGCATCTCGCCCGATGAGTACGTCGCGGTCGGAGGCGCGCTCACGAGCTCATCCTCAGTCTAAGGACTCGGGATCGGGTCGCGGGAGCCCGGGCGGCGGCGCCAGCACCGCCGGGCGCCCGCCCGCCGCCTGGCGGCAGCGGTCCAGGCGCCGGACGACGACCTCGGGCCCGGGCCGCTCGTAGGCCCGCGGGTAGTAGAGGTGCGTCGACCAGTCGAAGTTGAACCCGGGCGGCGCCGCGCCGGCCCGGAAGGGGCTAGCGCGGAAGACGACCCGGGACTCCGCCTCCAGGCGCCGGTAGTAGGCCAGGGCCGGCGCGACGCGGTCGCCGGCCACGCGGCCGCGCACCGTGCTCAGGACGACCACGGTGCAGTAGCCCGCGCGCCGGTAGGCATCGATCCGCGGCGGCTCGAGCGAGAGGATGAAGCGCTGGGGCGTGCCGCCCGAGACGAGGCGGCGCGGCGGCGCCTTGAACCCGAGGGTCAGCCGCCCGTCGAAGAACCGGCGGGGAACGCCGGGCTCGACCACCACCCGCGCGTCGCGCGGCAGCGTGCGCAGCAGGTGGTCGCGCGCGAGCTCGCGGGTGTCCGGGCGCCCGAAGGCGCGGCCCGTCCGCAGGTCGGCGAGGAGCGGCTGGGCGACGACCGCGAGGGTGACCGCCGCCAGGGCCAGGCCGCGGAGCAGCGGGCGGCGGGAGACGAGCGCGGCGGCGCGGGCGATCGCGAGCCCGGCCAGCAGCGCGAGGACGGGATAGGCGGGCATCAGCCAGCGCGCGAAGTAGCGCCCGGCGGTGCAGAGGTAGACGAAGAGCACCAGCGGGAAGAGCGCGAGCAGGAGCGCGCGGACCCGGTCCTCGCGGGCCTGCCAGGCGAGCCCCGCCCCGGCGGCGAGCGCGCCGGCGAGGCCGAAGCCCCAGCTCAGGCTCCTGAGGTAGTAGGCGATCGCGCCGCCCTCGCCCTGGCCGAGCTTGGGCTTGGCGGCCGCGGCGCTCTGCTCGCCGAGCTGGTCGAGCGCCACCGGGAGCTCGAGGAAGAAGTACGGCGTCGTGACGAAGAAGGCGGCCGTGGCCGAGAGGCCGGCGACGAGGAGCCCGGCGATCGCCCGCCGGTCCGCGCGCAGCCGCAGGAGCGCCGCCGCGAGCAGCGGGACGCCGGCGAGCCCGGCCGTGTACTTGAAGCCCACCGCCAGGCCGACGGCCACCCCGCCGAGGGCGAAGTAGCGCAGGCCGCCGTGCTCGTAGGCCCGGACGGCCGCATAGACGACGACGGCCACCGGGAGCAGCGCGCCGGTGTCCGTGACGGCGTAGCGGGAGTAGGTGACGGTGAGGAAGGCGAACGCGAGGACCGCGGCCGCCGCGACGCCGGCCGCCGCGCCCCACAGGCGGCGGCCCGTCTCGAAGACGGCGACGACGCCGAGCATGCAGAGGACGGTGGCGATCACGCGCCCCGTCGCGTAGGCGATCGTGGGGTCGACGGCGAACTCGGCGACGAGCCCCCGGACGTCGTCGAACGGGACGCCGCCGCCGTGCCCGATCCGCAGCACCGCGTAGATCAGGTAGGTGAACGCCGAGGGGTTCTCGAAGTAGTGCGGGTTGAGGTCGCCCTCGAACATCCGCATCGCGCGGCTCGTGAAGTGGAGCGCCTCGTCGGGGTGAAAGACGTCCGGCAGTCCGTGGCGGAGGTTGTGCAGGCGCAGCAGCAGCCCGGCGGCGACGATGACCGCGAGCGCTGCGTACGCCGGCCAGGGACGGGACATGCGCATGCGGCGGGCTACGTTACGAAGCCGGGCGGCGCGGGGCCGGGCGCACCGCAACCTCGGGGCCGCTCCGGGGTTCGCGGCTGCGCATGCCGCTACGGACGACAGCCCTCGGCGCCGCCACGGCGCTCCTCGCACTCCTCGCCTCGGTCCCCGCCGCCCGGGCGGCGTTCCCGGGCGCCAACGGGACCATCGTCCACGAGGGCACCTCGACGGCGCGGGGCGTCGTCTACCTGCGCAGCCCGGGCGGGACGGTGCGCCGTCTGCGGCCGGGCGGGCCCGTCGAGGAGCCCGCCTACTCGCCGCAGGGCCGGTGGATCGCCTTCACGCGCGGCGGCGACGTCTGGGCGATGTATCAGGACGGCTCCTCGCCGCGGCTCGTCACCTCAGGGCCGGAGGTCGACCGGACCCCCGTGTGGGCGCCCCGCGGGGACGCCATCGCCTTCGCCCGCGGGGCGCGGGGCGCCCGCGACATCTTCCGCGTCCGCGCCGACGGCGCGGCACCCGAGCAGCTCACCTTCCGCGCCGAGGACGACCACTCGCCGGCGTGGTCATCGGCCGGCCGGCTGGCGTTCGTCCGCGCCAGACCGGACGGCGACGGCGACCTCTGGGCCGTGACGCCGGGCGCCGGGCCGGCGGAGCGCCTCACGCGCGGGGAGGCCGACGACGACGCGCCCGCCTGGTCGCCCGATGGTGATCTGCTCGCGTTCACCCGCGTGACGCGCGGGCGGCGCCAGATCCACGTCATGCGTGCCGATGGCAGCGGGCGGCGCCGGCTGACCGCGCTCGACCAGAACGCCTCGACGCCGGCGTGGTCGCCCGACGGCCGGCGGATCGTGTTCTCGGCCGGCCCGCGCGGGCGGCGGCGGCTCTGGGTCATGCGCCGCGACGGGCGCGGCCTGCGCCCGATCGCGCCCGTCTCCTCCGACGCGCGGGCCCCGGACTGGCAGCCTGCCGGCCTCGACCCGATCATCGCGGCCGGCGGTGACGTCGCCTGCGACGTCACCGATCCCGCCTACGGCGGCGGCGTCGGGACGTTCGACCGCTGCCACCAGCGCCAGACGTCGGACCTCATGCTCACGCAGGACCTGACCTCGGTGCTCCTGCTCGGCGACATGCAGTACCCCGACGGCGACCTCCGGCGCATCACCGGGTCCTTCGAGCCCACCTGGGGCCGGCTGAAGGGGCTGACGTGGCCGGCGGTCGGCAACCACGAGTACCGCGTCCCCGGCGCCGCGGGCTACTTCGACTACTTCAACGGCGTCGGCCGGGCGACGGGCCGGGCGGGCGCGCGGGGCGCCGCCTACTACTCCTTCGACGTCGGCGAGTGGCACGTCATCGCGCTGGACTCCCAGTGCTCGCACCCGCCGCGCAACCCCACCGCGGTGGAGTGCGCGGCCGGCTCGCCGCAGGAGCAGTGGCTGCGGGCGGACCTCGCGGCCAACCGGAGCGCCTGCACGCTCGCGTTCTGGCACCACCCCCTCTACAGCTCGGGTATCGACGGGCAGACGGAGCCGGTGCGGCCGCTCTGGCGCGCGCTGCACGAGGCCGACGCGGACGTGATCCTCAACGGCCACGACCACGCCTACGAGCGCTTCGCGCCGCAGGACCCCGACGGCCGGCCGGACCCCGTGCGCGGGATCCGCCAGTTCACCTCGGGCTCGGGCGGCTACTCCCACCAGCGCGCGTTCTTCCCCGAGCCCAACAGCGAGGCGCGCAACCCGCGCGACTTCGGCGTGCTGCGCATGGTGCTGCGGCCGGGCGCCTACGAGTGGCAGTTCGTGACCGACGCCGGCGCGGTCGCCGACGCGGGCACCGCCTCCTGCCACTGACCGCCGGGCCGCGACGGCGCGCCGAGCCGCTCGTAGAGGCCGAGCGTCTGCCGCGCGATCGTGTCCCACGAGTAGGGCCCGGCGGCGGCGCTCCGAGCGCCCGCGGCGAGGCGCTCGCGCGCCGCCGGGTCCCCCACCAGATGGCGCAGCGCCTCGTGGAGGGCGGCCGGATCCTCCGGCGCCACGAGCTCGGCGGCGCCGATCGCGCCGGCGTCTTGGAAGCCGCCGACGGCCGTGGCCAGGATCGGCTTGCCGAACGCCAGCGCGGTGAACAG
>JAUJME010000290.1 GCA_030447005.1 Solirubrobacteraceae bacterium
CGGCGGAGTTGATCTTCTTGGCGTGCTCCTCGCGGCAGAGGATCATCCCGCCGCGGGCGCCGCCGAGCGTCTTGTGGATCGTGGTGGTGACCACGTCGGCGTAGGGGACCGGGTTGGGATGCAGCCCGGCGGCCACCAGGCCGGCGAAGTGCGCCATGTCGACCATCAGCAGCGCGCCGACGGCGTCGGCGATCTCGCGGAAGCGCGCGAAGTCCTGCACGCGCGGGTAGGCCGACCAGCCCGCCAGCAGCAGCTTGGGGCGGCGCTCGCGGGCGACGCGCTCGACCTCGTCCATGTCGAGCAGGTGGGTCTCCGGCGACACCTCGTAGGGCGCGATGTCGTAGAGCCGGCCCGAGACGTTGAGCTTCATCCCGTGCGAGAGGTGGCCGCCGTGGGCGAGCGAGAGGCCCATGATCGTGTCGCCCGGCTCGAGCAGCGCGTGGTAGACGGCGGTGTTGGCCTGCGCCCCGGCGTGCGGCTGGACGTTGACGTGGTCGGCGCCGAACAGCGCCTTGGCGCGGTCGATCGCCAGCTGCTCGACGATGTCGACGTACTCGCAGCCGCCGTAGTACCGCTTGCCCGGGTAGCCCTCGGCGTACTTGTTGGTCAGCACGGAGCCCTGGCACTCGAGGATCGCCTCGGGGACGAAGTTCTCCGAGGCGATCATCTCCAGCGTGCGCTGCTGGCGGTCGAGCTCGGACCCGACGGCGGCGGCCACCTCCGGGTCGACGTCGGCGAGGGATCGCTCGAAGTAGTCGGCGGGCAGGTCGGGCATGGCGGGGCTCCTTCGGACGGCGAGGAAACGGATCGGTGCCCAGGCGCGCGGCGGTTCTCCACGCCGCTCCCCGGTGGTCAGACCCACCCCGAGGCGCCAGTCACGACGCGCGAAGGAGGCTACCAACGGCAGCGGCCGGGAGCGCGCCCTCCCGGACGATCTCCCACGTGCCGTCGCGCTCGTAGGCGCGGAGGTCGATCACGGTCGACGGCGTCCCGCCGAGCTCGCCGCCGTCGACGAGGAGGTCGGCCCGTTCGCGGATGGGGGCGGGGACCTCGGCGAGGGTGCGGGCGTCGGCCGCGCCCGCCCGGTTGGCGGAGCTCTGCAGCACGGGCCAGCGGACCGTGCCCAGCGGCGCGAGCGCGTCGCCGAGGGCCGGCACCCGCAGGCCGAGCGTCCCGGGGTCCGGGCCGCAGGCCAGGGGGTAGCGCCGCAGCGGGTTCGGCAGCAGCAGGGTGACCGCGCCCGGCAGGAGCCGGCCGAGCGCCCCGCGCGTGCGCTCGCCGAGCTCGGGCAGCGCCTCGAGCGCGAGCTCGAGTGAGAAGAACATCACCGCCGCCGGCTTGTCGGGCCGCCGGCCCTTGAGGGCGTAGAGGCGGCGCACGGCCTCGGGCGTGTCGGGCTCGCAGGCCAGGCCGTAGACCGTGTCGGCCGGGAAGACCGCCACGCCGCCGACCGCCATGCAGCGCGCGAACGTCTCGGCGTCCCGGGCGCTCACCATCCCCGCACCACCCGCTCGATCCCGGCCAGGTCGCGCTCGGCGGCGGTGCGCTCGAAGCCCGCCTCGCGCAGCAGCGCCGCCACCGGCCCCGCCTGCCCCTCCCCCACCTCGAGCGCCACGACGGCCGCGCCCGCGGCCCGCGCGGCGGGGATCAGCCGCCGGTACACCGCGAGGCCGTCCTCCCCGGCGAACAGCGCCTCCGCCGGCTCATAGCGGGCGATCTCGGGGGCCAGCCGGTCGCGGTCGCCCTCGGCGACGTACGGCGGGTTCGAGACCACGGCGTCGATCCGGCCGGAGACCGGCTCGAGCAGGTCGCCCTCGAGCAGCGTCACCTCGAGCCCGAGGAGCAGCGCGTTGGCCCGCGCGACCGAGAGAGCGGCCGTGCTCGCGTCCGTGCCGAGCACCTCGAGGTCCGGGCGCTCGGCCTTCAGGGCGAGCGCCACCGCCCCCGACCCCGTCCCGACGTCGACCACCCGAGCGCCCTCCGGCAGCCCGAGCGCCGCCTCGACGAGGTGCTCGGTCTCCGGCCGCGGGATCAGCACCCGCGGGTCGACCCTGAGCTCGATCGAGCGGAAGGGCTTGGAGCCGAGGATGTAGGCGACGGGCTCGCGCTCGCGGCGGCGGCGCGCCATGTCGGCGAACGCGCGGGCCTCGGCCGGCTCGATCAGCCACCCGGGGTCCGACACGATCTGCGCCCGCGTGAGCCCGGTGGCGGCCGCGAGCAGCAGCTCGGCGTCGAAGCGCGGCGAATCGACGCCGGCCGCGGTCAGCGCGACGAGCGCGGAGTCGAGCGCGTCGCGGACCGCGGTGCGCCCGATGATGCGGCTAATGGGCCTGGAGCTCCAGCTTGCGCCGCTTCTCGTCGGACTGCAGCGCGGCGGTGAGCTCGTCGAGCTCGCCGCCCAGCAGCGCGTCGAGGTTGTGGACGGTGACCTTGACGCGGTGGTCGGTCACCCGGCGCTCCGGGTAGTTGTAGGTACGGATCTTCTCCGCCCGCGCGCCCGAGCCGACCTGCGAGGAGCGCTCGGCGGCCTGCTCGGCCTGCTGGCGGGCGAGCTCTTGCTCATACAGCCGCGCGCGCAGCACCTTCATCGCCCGCTCGCGGTTCTGGAGCTGGGACTTCTCGTCCTGCATCGAGACCACGAGCCCCGTCGGCTTGTGGGTGATCCGCACCGCGGAGTCCGTCGTGTTGACGGACTGCCCGCCCGGCCCGGAGGAGCGGTAGACGTCGATCTCGAGGTCGTTCTGGTCGATCTGCACGTCGACCTCCTCGGCCTCGGGCAGTACCGCGACCGTCGCGGTGGAGGTGTGGATGCGGCCCTGGCTCTCGGTCTCGGGCACCCGCTGGACGCGGTGGGTGCCGCCCTCGAACTTGAAGACGGAGTAGGCGCCGTCGCCGCGGACCTCGATCGTGTAGGCGCCCGCGTCGGCGGACAGCGTCTCGGCCTGGAAGCCCAGGCGCTCGGCGTAGCGCGTGAGCATCTTGTGCAGGTCGCCCGCCCACAGCGCCGCCTCGTCGCCGCCGGCGCCCGCGCGGATCTCGACGATGACGTTCTTGTCGTCGCTGGGATCGCGCTCGACCATCGCGAGGCGCAGCTCCTCCTCGAGGCGCTCGATGCGCTCGC
>JAUJME010000291.1 GCA_030447005.1 Solirubrobacteraceae bacterium
AGCCAGAACGCGGCGAGGTCGGGGTCGGGGGAGACGTGGGCGCCGTGGATCTCGACGTCGTCGCCCGTGTTGGCGATCACCACGAGGTCGTCGCCCACAACGTCGAGCAGGCCGCGCGCCAGCTTCGCGCCGCCCGTCCCGCCGGCGAGGACGACGACGGGGGCGGAGGGCAGGGCGACCACGGCGCGGTCGAGGATAGGGTTCGGCGCCGGATGCGGCTCGAGGGACGGATCGCGCTCATCACCGGCGGCGCGTCGGGCATCGGCGCCGCCACCGCGCGGCGGATGGCGGCCGAGGGCGCCCGCGTCGCGGTGGCCGACCTCGACGAGGCCGGCGCCCGCGAGGTCGCGGGCGAGATCGACGGCGCCGCGGTGGCCATGGACGTCGCCGACGCCGCCGCCGCCCGGGCCGCCGTCGCCGCGGCGGCCGAGGCGCTGGGGCCGCTCGACGTCGTCGTCAACAACGCCGGGACGGACCGCTTCGCCTTCTTCACCCAGACCGACGAGGCGCTGTGGGACCACGTCCTCGGCGTCAACCTCCGCGGCGTCATCGCGGTCACCCACGCGGCGCTGCCCGCCATGCACGAGCGCGGGAGCGGCGCGATCGTCAACGTCGCCTCCGAGGCCGGCCGGGTCGGCTCCCAGGGCTCCGTCGTCTACAGCGCCGCGAAGGCCGGCGTGATCGGCTTCACCCGCGCGATCGCGCGCGAGTCGGCGCGCTACGGCGTGCGCTGCAACGCGGTGGCGCCCGGGCCGGTCGAGACGCCGCTGCTCAACGCCGCGCCCGAGCAGCACGGGGAGATCGGCGCCCGCCTCAAGCAGGGGATGATCGACGCGACGGTCATGCGCCGGATCGGCCAGCCGGAGGAGATCGCCGCGGTCATCGCCTTCCTCGCCTCGCCCGACGCCGCGTACATGACCGGCCAGACGCTCAACGTCTCCGGTGGCCTCTCGATGGCATGAGGCCGGGGCTCGAGGCCAGCTATGACTTCACCGTCGAGCGCGACCTGCTCACCGACGTCGGCGGCGCGCTGCCCGTCTCCGTCCTCGCGACGCCGCGGATGATCGGGGTGATGGAGCGCTGCGCGGTGATGGCGGTCCACGAGCACTACCCCGAGGGCAAGGCCAGCGTCGGCTTCGAGGTCTGCGTGAAGCACGTCGCGGGCGCCCTCGAGGGCGCGACGTGCACCGTGCGCGCCGTCCTGCGCGAGGTCGCCGACGGGCGCAAGCTCCGCTTCGACGTCGAGGTGACGGAGGGCGAGCGGGTGATCGGCACCGGCACGCACGAGCGCCGGCTCGTCTCGACCTAGACTCAGGCGGCCATGGCCGAGCACGTCGACATCCGCGAGGTGGGCCCCCGCGACGGCTTCCAGAACGAGCCGGAGATCATCGCCACCGCGGACAAGGTGCGGCTCATCGACGCGCTCGCGCGCACGGGGCTCAAGCGGCTCGAGGTCACGAGCTTCGTCCGCGCCGACGTGATCCCGCAGCTCTCCGACGCGCCCGAGGTGCTCGCCGCCATCGACCCGCCCGAGGACGTCTCGCTCTCCGTGCTCATCCCCAACGAGCGCGGCCTCGAGAACGCGCTCGCCCACCGCGAGCGCTTCCACGAGATCAACGTCTTCCTCTCCGCGTCGGAGACCCACAATCGCAAGAACGTCAACCGCTCGATCGAGGAGTCCCTCACGGGCCTCGAGCGCGTGCTCGGCCGGGCCCGCGCGGAGGGGCTGCGCTGCGAGGGCGTCATCTCGGTGGCCTTCGGCTGCCCGTACGAGGGTCACGTCCCGCCCGAGCGGGTCTTCGCGATCGCCCGGCGGCTGATCGCCGCCGGCGCCGAGGAGATCGGCTTCGGCGACACCACGGGGATGGCGAACCCCGCCCAGGTCCGCGGGTACTTCCCGGCGGCGCGCGAGGCGCTCGGCGAGGACGTCCAGCTCACGGCGCACTTCCACAACACGCGCGGTCAGGGGCTCGCGAACGTGTTCGCCGCCTACGAGGCCGGCGTGCGCTCCTTCGAGTCGAGCTTCGGCGAGCTCGGCGGGTGCCCCGTGCCGAAGGGCGCGACGGGCAACGTGGCGACGGAGGACGTCGTCTCCATGCTCCACGAGATGGGCGTGGAGACCGGGATCGACCTGCGCGCGCTGCTCGACGCCGCGCGCGAGGCGCAGGCCGCGCTCGGCCGGCCGCTGGGCTCGCACCTGCTGACCGCGGGGCCCGTGGTCTGGAACGACGCCTGATCGGCGGGAGACGGCCCCTTCCACCTCTGGATTCCGGCGCTTTACTGCCGGGATGCGATCCCTTCTGGTAGTCCCTCTGGCGCTCGCCGCGCTGCTGCCGGCCACCGCGTCCGCCCAGGCCCCGCCCCCCGAGCGCGAGCCGACCACGCTCAGCGTCACTGGCACCGGCACGGTGCGCGTCAAGCCCGACACGGCGACGATCGACATCGAGGTGCGCCGGGTGGGCGTGGCGCAGGAGGGGCCGCGGGCCAGCGTGAACCGGCGGACGACCCAGATCGTCGCCGCGGTCACGCGCCTCGGGGTCGCGCGAGCGGACATCCAGACGAGCGGGATCAGCCTCACCCAGTTGCGGCTGCGGCCGGCGAAGAAGGGCGGCCGGGCGCGGATCCGCTACATCGCCGCCAACCGGGTGACGGTGCGCACCGGCGTGCTCGAGGTGGTGGGGCGGATCTTCGACGTGGCCACGCGGGCGGGCGCGACCGACTTCGCCGGGCCCGACTACGAGGTCTCCAACCGCACCCCGGCGCGCGCCGACGCCACGGGCGTGGCGGTCAGGGACGCCCGGCGCCGGGCCGACGCCGCCGCCGCCGCGCTGGGCCTGCGCGTCGTCGGGGTGCGATCGGTCACCCTCGACCCAGGATCCGGCGGCGGGTCGAGCGACCAGGAGGTCCAGCCCACGGAGTCCGCCGGCGGCCGCGCCCAGCCCCCCACGCCGACGTCTCCTGGCCTCGAGCCGGTGACGGCCACCGTCTCGGTCGCCTTCGTGCTCGACGACTGACGCCGCGACAGTTCTGCGCGCGTTGCACCGTTGAATGGATAATCCGTCCCTCCCCAGGCCGGAGACTGCTGGCGCCGCCCCGCCCGCCTGGAAGACCGGGCGGG
>JAUJME010000292.1 GCA_030447005.1 Solirubrobacteraceae bacterium
GGCGAGGTGATGGGCGTCGCCGCCGACTTCCCGGCCGCCTTCGCCAAGGCCCAGGCGGCGGCCGGCGCGCACCTGCCGCAGGCGGGGACCGTCTTCCTCACGGTGACGGACTCCGACAAGCTCGCGGCGGTCGGGATCGCCGCCCAGCTGCACGACCTCGGCTTCGCCATCGTCGCCACGCGCGGCACCGCGCAGGCGATCGCGCGGATGGGCATTCCGGTCGAGCGCCTCAACAAGCTGGGCGAGGGGTCCCCGCACGTCGTCGACTGGATCGAGCGCGGCGACGTCGACCTGGTGGTCAACACCCCGACCGGCACCGACGCCCGCGCCGACGGCTACGAGATCCGCGGCGCCGCGGTCGCGCGCGGCATCCCGTGCATCACCACGCTCTCGGGCGCGATGGCCGCCGCGCGCGCGATCGCTGCGGCGCGCGTCGGCTCCCCGCCCGTGCACTCGCTCCAGGAGATGCATCGTCAGGGACGGGAGCCGGTGGGCTCGTGAGCCGGGTGCTCGCGCCGCTCGGCCGGCGGACCGTCGAGGTCGCCGAGGTCACCCGGTACGGCGCCTACGTGGTGATCTCCGCCGCCGATCCGGAGGGCCCGCGCCCGGCGGCCGGGCAGTTCTACATGCTGTCCGCGGCGGAGCGCTGGGGCGGCGGCGCAGACGACCGGCCGTTCCTGCCGCGCGCGTTCTCCGTGCTGCGCGCCCACGACGACGGCCGCCTCGACTTCCTGCTCGAGGACGTCGGTCCGGGGACCGAGCGCCTCTGCGAGCTGCGCGCGGGGGAGGGGCTGCACCTGCTCGGGCCGCTCGGCAACGGCTTCGCACCCGACCCGGCGCGGCGCGCGCTGCTGGTCGGCGGCGGGGTGGGGATCGCCCCGCTCGCGATCCTCGCCGACGAGCTCGGCTCCTCCGCGCTGGTGATGCTCGGCTTCCGCGACGCGGCCCACGCCGAGGGGGCGGCGCTGCTGCCCGGCGCGCGCGTCGCCACCGACGACGGCTCGGCCGGCCACCACGGCCTGGTCACTGACCTGCTCCGTGCCGAGCTCGGATGCGACCCGCGCGCCACGGTGTACGCCTGCGGCCCACCCCCCATGCTCGAGGCGATCCGCGCGATCTGCCTCGATGCCGGCGTTCCAGCCCAGCTCGCCATGGAGTCGGGGATGGCGTGCGGCTTCGGCGCGTGCTTCGGCTGCGTGGTGCCGACCCACACGGGCTACCTGCGCCTCTGCGTCGACGGACCGGTCGTCGCCGCGGACGAGATCGCGGAGGTCAAATGAGTTTCGCCCTGCGGTCGTCGCAGGCTCCGACCTCCGGTCGATGTCACTTGGCCGGCATCCCCCTGCAGCACCCGATCATCAACGCCTCGGGGACCTTCGACGCGATCGCCGCGCGCCGCGCGTTCGGCGACGCGCTGCTCGAGGCGTTCCCCTTCGCCGCGTTCGTCTCGAAGACGGTGACCCTCGAGCCGCGCGACGGCAATCGGCCGCCGCGGATCTTCGAGCTGCCCGCCGGGATGCTCAACTCGATCGGCCTGCCGAACAAGGGGCTGGCCGGCTACCTCGAGCACGACCTGCCGCAGCTCGCCGAGCTGCCCGTCCCGCTCATCGTCAACGTCATGGGCTTCACCCGCGAGCAGGTCGCCGAGCTCGTCACCGCGTTCGCCGAGCGCGACGAGGTGGCCGGGCTCGAGCTCAACGTCTCGTGCCCGAACGTCGAGACGGGCACGACCATGGGCGCCGACCCGGCAGAGACCGCGGCGCTGCTCGACGCGGTGCGCCCGTGCACGCGCAAGCCGCTGATCGTCAAGCTCACGCCGAACACCGCGGCGCCCGCCGAGGTGGCCGCCGCGGCGGAGGCCCACGGGGCCGACGCCGTCTCGCTGATCAACACGCTGCGCGCCATGGCGCCGCATCCGAGCGGCCGGGGACCGTGGCTCGGCGCCGGCACCGGCGGCATGTCGGGTCCCGCCGTGCGCGCGATCGCGCTGGCGCAGGTGGCGGAGGTGCGCGCGCGCGTTGAGGTGCCGATCGTCGGCATGGGTGGCGTGCAGACGGGGCGCCACGCCCTCGACCTGCTCGATGTGGGGGCCGATGTGGTCGCGGTCGGCACCGAATCCTTCCGCGATCCGCTCGCCGGGGCGCGCGTCGGGGCCGAGCTGGCCGCCCTCAGAGGTGAAATCCCCGCTAACGCGGGGGTCCTGGCCGCCCAATAGCACATAACCCGCTCAAAAGTCCTGCAAAGCGGCTCAAAAGACTCAAGCGGGCTGGACGCGGGTCGACCTCAACTTGAGGTGCAGGCGAATTGCCCCGCTTACGGTTGAACGACCCGGCCGGCTATGTAGACTCGCCGCCCATGCCGCCAGCCACGAAGTCGCCGCCCAAGCCGCTCGTGGCGGCGCCTGAGCGTTCCCTCGTCCAGCGCATGGATGCGCTCCAGCGCGCCAACGAGATCCGGACGCGGCGCGCGCAGCTCAAGCGCGATCTCAAGGGCGGCCGGGTGAGCATCCACGACCTCCTGCTCGAGCCGCCGGAGTTCGTCGAGACCGCCAAGGTCTTCGACATGCTCCTCGCGGTCCCGAAGTACGGGCGCGTAAAGGTCAACAAGGTCCTCGTCTCCTGCCGGATCTCGCCGAGCAAGACGATCGGCGGCCTCTCGCAGCGCCAGCGCACGGAGCTCGTCTCCATGCTGCGCCGCTAGCCCGCGGCCTCGCCGCGGGTGTCTCGCGTCTTCGTCATCACCGGCCCGTCCGGCGTCGGCAAGGGGACGCTGATCCGCACGCTGCTCGAGCGGATCCCCGAGCTCGAGCTCTCCGTCTCGGCGACGACGCGGCGCCCGCGCCCCGGCGAGCGCGACGGCGTGGACTACCACTTCATCTCCGACGAGGACTTCGACCGCCGGGTGGAGGCGGGCGACTTCGTCGAGCACGCGAGCTACTCCGGCCGCCGCTACGGGACGCTGCGTTCCGAGCTCGAGCGCCGCACGGCGGCCGGCGTCCCGGTGGTGCTCGAGATCGAGGTCCAGGGCGCGCGCCAGGTCGCGGGCGCGATGCCCGAGGCGCTGCGCATCTTCATCGCGCCGCCGTCGGAGGAGGCGCTGCG
>JAUJME010000293.1 GCA_030447005.1 Solirubrobacteraceae bacterium
GGACGACCGCGGCGCCCGCCGTCACTGCGGCAAGGGTGCCTCGCATGCCCGACAGCGTGACAGCCGGCGGAGTGCCGATCAAGCCGGGGCGGTCGGCGAGCAGGGCCGTCGGGCTCGTCCGGCTCGACGGTGAAGTGACGCGGTGCTTTACCCCGAGTGCGCGGAGTGCCCGCCGGCGGGGTCGCCGCCGAGCTTCTCGACCTCGGCGCGCATCGCGTCGATCTCGCGCTTCTGCCCGTCGATGATCTGCTGGGCGAGCGCCTTGAGCTCTGGATCTGATCCCTTCGCCAGCTCGGCCTTCGACATCTCGAGCGCGCCCTCGTGGTGGGGGAGCATCATCTCGAGGAAGGCGCGATCGAACGGGTCGGCGGTGCGCAGCGCGGCCGTGTCGTGGTCCATGCCCTTCATGTGCTCGGGGACGCCGAGCGCTCCGGACTTCACGCCGTCGGCGGCGAGCGCCTCGTCCTCGCGGCGGAGGGTGGCGATCTCCGCCTGCTGCGTGCGGATGATGTCCTCCGCGAGCCCGCGGACGAAGGCGCCCTTGCCGCGCTGCTGGGCGACCTCGGCCATCTCGACGGCGGACTCGTGGTGCGGGATCATCTCGGCGACGAAGGCGCGGTCGACGCCGTTGCCGGCGGAGGCGGCGGAGTCGCCGTCGTCCCCGCAGCCGGCGAGGGCGAGGGCGGCGACGATGGCGGTGAGCAGGCGCTTCATCCCGCTGAGGCTAGCCGCGAACGGGGCGGCGCCACCGGATCGGGCGCCCTGCCACCATGTCGGCCGGTGAGGATCGAGCTCCTGTACTTCGAGGGCTGCCCCGGCTACGAGGCCCTCCTCCCGCGTGTGCGCGCGCTGGCCGGCGAGGCGGCGGACGTCGAGCTGCGCCCGATCGAGTCGCCTGAGGCCGCCGAGGCGGAGCGCTTCCTCGGCTCGCCGACCGTGCGCGTGAACGGCCGCGACGTCGATCCGGGCGCGGACGGACGGACCGACTTCGGACTGAAGTGCCGGCTCTATCCCGCCGCGGGCGGCGAGGCGCACGCCCCGCCGGACGAGTGGATCGCGCGGGCGCTCAGCGAGGCGTAGCCCCCAGCTGCTCGAGCGGCGTGACCGTCGGGTCGCTCATCCAGGCGGGCACGAGCGTCGAGTCGCCAGCTGCGGGCGCCGCCGTCGCGGGCGCCTCGCCGCCGCCGGTGAACGAGAGCTCGAGCGTCCCCAGGTCGGGCGCGGCGGTGGTCAGCGCCAGCAGGGCGAGCATGAGCACGAGGAGCCCCAGGGCGAGC
This sequence comes from Solirubrobacteraceae bacterium, assembly GCA_030447005.1. The sequence goes on from JAUJME010000293.1 coordinate 1,278, forward strand.
GGGTGGGTCGGGTGGAAGTGCGGTGCGTGCATCGGTGCCTCCAGGGGTCGACTGCCGATTCGCCCCGGCCAATAGGCCGCCCGCCCGCCGCCGTCAACCCTCCGGCGCGCCGGCCGCGGCGGCGAGCTTGCCGAGCGCGCGCTGCTCGACCTGGCGGACGCGTTCGGCGCTGACGCCGAGCCGGCCGGCGACCGTCCGCAGGCTCTCCTCCTCGCCGTCGAGGCCGTAGCGCGCCCGCAGCACGTCGCGCTCGCGGTCCGACAGGCCGGAGAGCAGCGCGAGCATCTCCTCCGTCTCGATCGCCCGCAGGACCCGCTCGTACTCGTCCTCGGCCAGCGGGTCGGCGAGCAGCTCGCCGAACGCGCCGAGCGCGCTGCCGCCGCCGTCCCCGTCGCCGGCGGGCGCCTCCAGCGACCGCGGCGTGCGCTCGACCGCCATGAGGTCGTCGACCTGCTCGCCGGTCAGGCCGGCGCGGTCGGCCAGCTCGTCGCGCCCGGGCTCGCGCCCCGTCTCGCGCAGCGCGTCGGCGTGGGCGTCCTTGACGCGCGCGAGGTGGCGCAGCGCGCGGTCGGAGAGGACCGCCGGGCGGGTGAGCTCGGCCACGAGCTGCTGCATCGCCTGGCGGACCCACCAGGCGGCGTAGCCCCAGAACGGGACCCCGCGCGCGGGCTCGTAGCGCTCGAGCGCGCGCAGCAGGCCCACGACGCCCTCCTGGAGGAGCTCGATCCGCGCCACCGAGCCCGAGCCGCGGTAGGTGCGCGCGACGGAGCCGATCAGCGGCAGGAACGCCTCGACGAGCGCGGCGCGCGCGTCCGCGTCGCCCGCCTGCGCGCGGGCGACGAGCGCGTCCTCGTCGCTCCCGGCGAGCGCCGGGCGCTCGCCGAGGCGGTGGAGGTACCCGGCCTCGACGCCGGCGCCCGCGGGCCCGGGGCGGCCGAGGTCGCGGGCCAGCGCGCGGTCGAGCCGCCGCCCGGCGGCCGCGCCGGCGTGGAGCTGGTCGTCGTCGGGAGCGCTCACCGCGCACGTCTTTCTAGCGCGCCCTTGACACCCGCGCGCGGCGGCCTATTCCCGCCGGCAGAGACCACCAACCACGACACAGGGGGTGACCGCCCGCGATGTTCGTCTTCGATCCCTTCGCCCCGCTCGAGCAGCTCATCCCGCGCGCCGGCGCGCGCGCCGGCTTCTTCCCCGCCGCCGACGTGACGGTCGGCGAGGGCGACATGCTGCTCACCATCGACCTCCCCGGCCTCACCGCCGACGACCTCACCATCGAGATCCTCGACGGCCATCTCTCCGTGCGCGGCGAGCGCAAGCGCCCGGAGATCGCCGAGGGCTCCCGGTGGGCGCACGCCGAGCGCGGCTTCGGCGCCTTCGAGCGGCGCGTGAAGCTGCCGGAGGGCGTCGATCCCGACACGATCACCGCGAGCATGGACAACGGCGTGCTCTCGCTCATCGTCCCCAAGCCCGAGCGCAAGCAGCCGCGGACGGTGGAGATCCGCTCCGCGGAGCAGCGCGAGCTCACCGCGGCGTAGTCGCGGACACCAGGGGACCGGTCGTGGCGCGTGTCGCGGCGCGCAATACTCGCCGCGATGCGCGCCGCCGGCCCTGCTCGCGACCGTCGCCCTCGCGCTCCTCGCGGTGAGCGCGCCCGCGGTCCGCGCCGTCCGCTTCGGCGGCTCCGAGCGGCTGTTGCCGGCCCGCGCGTCGGTGCGGCGGGTGGCGCTCGGCCGCCGGGCGGGCGCCGGGTAGGCGAAGATCCACTCATGGACTTCGACCTGAGCGACCGCTGCAAGGAGCTGCACGCGCGGCTCGAGGAC
>JAUJME010000294.1 GCA_030447005.1 Solirubrobacteraceae bacterium
GCGCGGGGATCGCCACGGTGCCCGCCATGGCCAGCGCCGCGAGCACCAGCGAGGCGATCACGCCGGTCCGATACGGGCGCAGGAAGCCCAGCAGGCGGCGGAAGGTGCTCACCCGACGAGACGATAGACAGGGGCCATGCCCGCCCTACGGCGCTCGGCCGCGGAGCGACGTTAGAGTCCGCCGCGATGACCGACCCCATCGCCCTGCGCAACCGGTTCGCGATCGTCAAGGGCGCCTGGGACGACCACCTGCGGGGCGTCCCGTTCCCGCCGCTCGGCGACGGGACGGCCGAGGAGAAGATCGAGCGCCTCGAGCTCGCGCTCGTCGACGGCATGCGGGCCCGCGCCACGCCCGAGTCCGCCGAGCAGGCCGCCGACGCCATGTGGTCGCTCGTGCACTCGCGCGAGGACTCCGATCCGGTCAAGCAGCGCGTCACCGAGCACCACGAGGAGCTCGCGCGCCTCGGCCACCGGCCCTTCTAGGCCAGCGTGGCGCGCCGTCCGGCGGCCGGCCTGTGCGACCGCTGCGAGCACCAGCGCCTCATCCGGACGGGGCGCGGCTCGGAGTTCTCGATGTGTGCGCGGGCGAAGGCCGAGCCGGCGTATCCGAAGTATCCGCCGGTGCCGGTGGTCCGGTGTCCGGGGTTCGAGCCGCGGCCCGCGGGGGCGGAGGCCCTAGGCCCGCGAGCGCCGCAGGGCCCGGCGCCCCAGCTCCGCGCCGACCAGCCCCGAGAGGCAGATCGTCGCGAAGGCGACGAGGGCGATCGGCGAGGTGAGGTCGTCGAGGCTCCCGCCCAGCGCGGTGTAGGAGAAGGCGCGCGGCGCGGAGCCGATCAGGGTCCCGAGCGCGATCTGGCGCGGGCGGATCCGCAGCAGGCCGGCGAGGTAGGAGCACGGCGCGTCGGGGATCCCCGGCGCGAGGCGCTGGCCGATCACCGCGAGCGTGCCGTGGCGCTCGAGCGAGGCGGCGAGCGCCTCCATGCGCGGGCCCGATAGCTCCGCCATCCCCGGGCGGCCGACCGTGCGGCCGATCAGCAGCGAGACGACCGCGCTGGCGATCGCCGCGGTCATGGTCACCGCCGTCCCGAGCACCGGCCCGAACAGCAGGCCGCTCACCCCGGCGAGCAGCGGCCCGGGAACCAGCAACAGGCCGAGCCCGGTGGCGATCGCGGCGTAGGCCGGGGCCGCGCCCGCGCCGAGCGGCGCGATCCAGGAGCGGACCTCGTCCGTGGAGAGCAGGTCGAGGGCGTAGAAGGCGATCAGCGCCGCCACGATCGCCGCCACGAGCAGCCCGAGGCGGGTGCGCGGGCCGAGCCGGGCGCGTCGCAGGATCCGTGCGGGGGTCGACCGCTCCACCGCGACCCAGGGTAGGCTCCGGCCCCTGGGCACCTTCGTCAACCCGGTGGTGGCCGGTGCGCGCGGCGCCGACCACGGCGACCCGTTCGTCGTCCGCCACCTCGACACCTACTACCTCTTCCACACCACGGACGGGGGGCGCAAGGGGATCTCCGTCCACACCTCGCCCGACCTCGTCGACTGGACCTTCGCCGGATTCGCGCTCGAGGGCGGGGGAGAGGGGCACCACCTCCAGACCGACCTCTGGGCGCCGGAGGTGCTCTACCGCGGCGGCGAGTTCCACATGTACGTCGCCGGCACGCGGCGCGGCCCCGACGGCCTCGGGCTCGAGGCCGACCGCCGGCAGGGCATCGCGCGCAGCCGCACGCCGGCCGGCCCCTACGCGCTCGAGCCGGCGCCGCTCGTCCCCGGTACCTGGTCGATCGACGGCCACCCGTTCCAGGATGAGGACGGCTCGCTCTGGCTCTTCTACAACGTGCGCACGGAGGCGACCCGCTTCGACGGCAAGCCGGGCAGCGGGACGGTGGCCGACCGGCTGCTCGAGCCCGGCCGGCTCGAGGGGGATCCCGCGGTCGTCGCGTTCCCGAGCGCCGAGTGGGAGGGGGACTTCGGCCACAGCCAGTACTGGAACGAGGGCTCCTGGGTCCTCAAGCGCCGCGGCCGCTATCACCACCTCTACTCCGGCGGCAACTACCTCGACGCCTCCTACGGGATCGGGCTCACGTCGGCCGACCACCCGCGCGGGCCGTGGCAGAAGGCGCCGGAGAACCCGATCTTCCAGAGCGGCGAGCGGATCACCGGGCCGGGGCACCACAGCGTCATCCTGGCCCCCGACGGCGTGAGCTGGTACGCCGTCTACCACGGCTACGTCGAGGGGGACGCCGGGCGCAAGGTCCACCTCGACCCGCTGTTCTGGTGCGGCGACCGGCCGGTGATCGGCCCGTGCCCGCTGACCGGGCGCCCGACGGAGGACCCGCAGCCGCTCCCGCCCGGCGCGGTGCACGACCCCGCCGTCCCGTGGTGGCACGCGGACCTGTGGGCGAGCGGGCCGTACGTGCGGATCGCCGGCCAGGATCTGGCGCTGCCCACCGGCTCCGGCGGCCCGCTGCGGGTCCGCGTCAGCCAGGGGACGACACGCCTGCGCGCATGGGTCGACGGCCGGCTGCTGCTGCAGGCCGACGGCGTGCACCCACCCGAGATCGACGCCCCCGGCCAGTCGGGCACGCGCGCGCTGACCTCCCACCTCTCCGACGAGGCGGTGCGCTGGCTGGCGCCGGGCGAGCGCCGCGCCTGGCGGTGGGGCGGCGGCGGGCCGCTCGACGTCGTCCTCGCCGTGCGCGGCGCCTGTCGCGTGACGGCCGGCGACGAGGAGCAGCGGCTCATCAGCCCCGAGGGCCGCTTCGCGCTGCTGCGGATGCGCGTCGAGGGCGGCGCGCGCGAGATCGTGGTGACGGGGGAGGTGAGCGGCGCGCAGGTCACCGACCTCGCGGTGACCGCCCGCGCGTGAGAGCGGGTAGCCACAGACCATGCCCATCGACAAGGAAGACCTGCCCGGCACGCTCAAGCGCTCCTCCGCCAAGGCCCAGCGCACGTACGCCGAGACGCTCGAGAGCGCGGAGGAGACCTACGACGACACGTCGCGCGCCCATCGCGCCGCGTGGGCGGCGGTCAAGCACTCCTTCGAGAAGGTCGGCGACCACTGGGAGCCCAAGGACGAGAAGGGGC
>JAUJME010000295.1 GCA_030447005.1 Solirubrobacteraceae bacterium
ACGAGGCCGGTGAGGTCCTCCCGGCGCTCCGCGATGTCCGTGACGAGCTGCGAGTTGGCGACGATGAACCGCTGGAGGGCCGGGGTGTCGCGGTCGAGCTCGCGGAACAGCCGGCTCGAGGCGGCAAGGGACGGGTTGAGGTAGGGCAGCGCCTCGTTCATCAGCTTGCTCTGGCCCTCGTACTGGCGCGCCGAGCCCTGGATGACCCCCTGCAGCGCCCTGCGCGTGCGGGCGTCGAAGATGTTGAAGACCTGGTCGAGGTCGACGGCCGACACGGTGTTGCCCTGGCCGATCGTGCCGCCGTCGGGGATCGGCTCGGCGCGCTGGGGCGGGAGGCGCAGGTCGACGTAGCGGTTGGCCACGCCGGAGAGCGACGCCTGGCGGACGGTGGCGAGCGTCCCGGCGCGCAACGGCGCGTAGCCCTCGTCGATGCGCATGGTCACCTCGGCCTGGCCGTCCTCGGTGAGGTCGATCTCCTCGACGAGGCCCATCTCCTTGCCCGCGACCTGGACGAGGTTGCCCTTGACGAGCTGGGAGGCGTTCTGGAAGCGCGCCTTGACGCGGTAGTCGGACCCGCCGCCGCCCAGCAGGACGACGACCGCGATCGCGGCCCCGATCAGAACTGCTGACAACGCGGCGGTCCGTGCGACCGCCCGCGAGTTGCGCACCTTCCGAGTTCTCCTCTCCCAAGGGACGACGGAGGACGACGATCCCCGAGGTCGCCGTCCGCAGCGGGAGCGAAAGCTACTCGCAGGTATTCCGGCGTGTCAAAGGAGAACCTCCGCGCGCCGGAGGCAACCCGCGGAGTGCCCGGGGTGGGACTCGAACCCACATGCCCTCTCGGGCGGCCGGGTTTAAGCCGGCAGCGTCTGACCAGTTCCGCCACCCGGGCGCGGACGACGCATCGTACGCCGCGCGGCGGCCGCACTACCCTGGAAACCCAGCAACTTCGGAGCCCCTCAGGGGTTCCAACCGGCGGTACCTCCTTCACGCGTGGAAGTCTCAGCCCTCAAGCCAGCCGGCGTCGCCGGCATCCACGGGCGCTCGCCCCTGCTGCGCCTGCAGTCCGACGAGCGCCTCGTCGCGCTGATCCGGCGCGGGAACCACCATGCCTTCGAGGCCCTGGTCGCCCGCTACGAGTCGCGGCTGCTCGCGTTCTGCCGGCACATGCTCTCCTCCAAGGAGGACGCCGAGGACGTGCTGCAGGAGGTCTTCGCGGCCGCCTTCAACGCGATGCTCGCCGACGAGCGCGACATCAACGTGCGGCCGTGGCTCTACCGCATCGCCCGCAACCGCTCGCTCAACCACCTGCGCCGCGCGACCGCGGTCGGCGTGGACTCGATGGACGTCCACCTCTCCGAGGGCGGGCTGACCACGGCGGACAAGGTCCACCGCCGCGAGGAGTTCCGCCTCCTGATCTCCGACGTCCAGGACCTCCCGGAGACGCAGCGCACCGCGCTGCTGCTGCGCGAGATCGACGCGCTCTCCTACGACCAGATCGCCGAGGCGATGGAGACCACCGTGCCGTCGGTGAAGTCGCTGCTCGTGCGCGCCCGCGTCTCGCTCGCCGAGGCGGCCGAGGCCCGCCAGCTCTCCTGCGACGAGGTCCGCATCGAGCTCGGCGAGGTCGCCGAGGGGCTCACGCGCACGAGCGCCCCCGTGCGCCGGCACCTGCGCACCTGCGACCGCTGCCAGCACTTCCGCAAGCAGCTGCGCCACACCAACAAGGCGCTCGCGGCGATCTTCCCGGTCGGCCCGCTGCTGCTCACCAAGAAGCTCCTGCTCGCCCAGCTCGGCACGACGGCGGCCGGCGGCGGCGGCGCCGCGGCGGCCGGCTCCGGCGGCGCGGCCGCCGCGGGCGCGGCGGCGGGCGGGGCGCTGCAGGCCGGCATGGGCGCCGTGGCGACCAAGGCGGCGGCCGGCCTCGCCGCGGCGGCGATCGTCACCGCCGGCGCCGTGGAGGTCAAGCACGTCGCGGTCGACCGCTCGCCCAAGCGCGCCGAGCCCGCACAGATCGCGTCGGCGGCGCCCGCGGGGCAGGCTGCCGAGCCGCCCGTCGCGCTCGGGGCCGACCCCCAGCCGTCGACGCCGAAGCCCGCCGGGACGCCCGCCGCCGCCGGAAGCGAGGGTGACGCCGACCGCAAGAAGTCGGCCAAGGCCAAGGCGCCCGAGCCCGCGGCCGATCCCGCGGCCAAGGAGGGCGAGCCCGCGGGCGGCGACACGCAAGGCGCGCCGGCCGGCGACGCCCCGGTCGTCGAGGTCGGCTCCGACACCACGAAGCTTCCGACGGATACGGCGGCCACGACGCAGCCGACGGGTGGCGCCCTCGGGCCCCAGCAGCCGCGCCCGAGCCAGCCGCAGCCGGCCGGCCAGCCGGCGCCCCAGCCGCAGGGCCAGCCGCAGCCGCAGCCGCAGCCGCAGCCGCAGCCGAGCCCGCAGCCCGAGCCGCAGCCCGAGCCGACGCCGCAGCCCGAGCCGACGCCGCAGCCCGAGCCGGAGCCCAGCCCGGAGCCCTCGCCGCAACCCGAGCACGGCTCCGAGCCGGCGCCCGAGTCCTCATCCGGCGGCGGCGAGCCCCGCCCCGGCGACGGCTCCTAGCCGCGGCCGGGTGCCGATCGACTTCGAGGACTTCCTCAAGGTCGACATGCGCGTCGGCGTCGTCCTCGCCGTCGAGGACTTCCCCGAGGCCCGCAGGCCGGCGTGGAAGCTGACGATCGACTTCGGCCCCGCGATCGGAGTGCGCCGCTCCTCGGCGCAGATCACCAACTACCCGCGCGAGGCGCTCGAGGGCCGCCGCGTCGTGGCGGTCGTGAACTTCCCGCCGCGCCAGATCGGCCCCTTCATGTCCGAGGTCCTCTGCCTCGGCGCCTCCGACGAGGGGGGCGACATCATCCTCCTGGCGCCGGACTCCGAGGTCCCGCCCGGGGCGCGGGTCCACTAGCGGCGTCCCTGACTCCATGAACGACCAACCCGACCCACCGCCCGTCGAGGACCCGCAGCGCGTCGGGTCGTACCCCGCGCCCCGGGGCGGAGGAGCCGCTCGCGCTCATCCGCCAGGAGGAGCACATCGACGAGCC
>JAUJME010000296.1 GCA_030447005.1 Solirubrobacteraceae bacterium
TGATGGGGGCGCTCATCCGCTGCGCGCCGCAGCCGCGCCGGGCGGACGCGATCGAACCGGTGCTGCGAGCCGCGCCAGCGCCAGGCTGAGCGCCGCGAGCAGCAGGCCGTTGCGGACGCCCACGATGGCCACGACGGCGGCATCGCCCTCCACCAGGTCGAAGTAGCGGGCGGGGAACTCGACCTGGGTGAGCGGGACGGCGGCCAGCGCGAGCAGGGCCGGCAGCCGCGCGGCGGAGACCGCGGCGAACGGCGCGACCCAGATCAGGAACTGCGGCGAGAGGACCTTCCCCAGAGCGACGAACGCGAGCACCCCGGCCAGGCACGCCAGCAGCAGCCGGTCGCGCCCGCCGCCGCGGGCGGCGAGCGCGATGGCCGCCGCGAGCGCGAGGAGCTGGAGGCCCGCGAAGCCGGCGGCGACGACGTCCGCCGGGCCGCCCGCGAGCCCGTTGGAGCGGAAGCGGTCCGGCCGCACCGGCGCGCCGGTCACCTCCGAGCCGCCGAGGACCCACAGGACGGTGGCCGGCGCCGACTCGATCTGCACGGGGCGCTCGAGGTGGAAGTCGAACTGCTCGGCGAAGCCGGCGGGCGAGAGGGCGGCGAAGGGGAGCCAGACCGCCGCCAGGACCGCGGCGAAGGCGGCCAGGCCGCCCAGCGCGACCCTGCGCTCGCCGCGCCCGAGCAGCCAGGCGAGCGCCACCGCCGCGGGCACGACGGGCCACAGCTTGGTCGCCGCGCCGACGGCGAGCAGCGCGAACGCGGCCCGCGGGCGGGCGCGGACGAGCAGCGTCGCGATCCCCGCGACCGCCAGGGCGGTCGGCACGAGGTCGAAGCGCGTGCGCACGAGCGCGCCGAGCGCCACGGGCAGCGCCACCATCAGCCAGGCCGCGCGCGGGCCGCCGAGCAGCGCCGCCTCGCGCTGCACGACGAGCGCGGCGACGAGCATCAGCCCGCCGAACACCGCCGCGTAGGTGGCCTCCCCCACCCCGAGCGCCCCGCCGAGCCCGATCGGCACCAGCGCGAGCGGCGGGTACTCGAGCGCGAAGTCGCGGTAGGGGAGCAGGCCGACCCGCAGCGCCTCGGCGTAGCTCCGGTAGACCGGGAGGTCCGACGGCGTGTCGATCGCCGTCGGGCCGACCGTGGTGGCCACGAGCCACACCGCCGCGAGCGCGACCGCCGGCGCGACCCGGCTCCTCACAGCAGCCGCGGCGGCGGGTCCGGCTCGGCGTGCGGGGCGAGCAGCGCGATCAGCACGAGCGGCAGGAACCAGACGATGTAGAGGTAGAACCAGTGCGAGATCCCCAGCTGGAGGGCGATGAGCACGGCGGCCCCCAGCGCGCAGAGGACCACCACGTCGCGCCGCCGCGGGAGGAAGGCGACCGCCACCGCGAGCACCGCGGCCGCCGCCTTGGCGGCGTCCTGCCCGAGCCGCCAGTCGTAGAGCCCCCAGACCGAGAACGGCGAGCCGCGATCGTTCTGGAAGCCGACCGTCCGCTCGTAGAAGAGCGCCAGGCGGCCGTCGAGCAGGACGGGGGCGAGCAGCGCGGCCGCGGCGGCGGCGAGCGCGAGGCCCGTCACGAGCACCGGCCGCACGAGCCCGCGCTCGCGTCCCCACTCCCCCGCCCGCGCGCCGCCCCGGTAGGTCGCCACCAGCGGCGCCAGGGCGAGCGGCGCGAACTTCGACAGCCCGGCGGCCGCCACCGCCGCCCCGCGGGCGGCCGGGCGGGCGATCGCCAGGAGCACGAGCAGGACGAGCGCGGCCACCAGCGAGTCGTTGGCGTTCGAGTTGGCGACGAGCAGCGTGAACGGGAAGGCGGCCCACAGGTAGGCCAGCAGCAGCCCCAGGCCGGTCCCCCGGATCCGCCGGCCGGCGAGGAACATCAGCGCCAGGCACGCGAGGTCGAAGGCGACCGCCGCCCCGTGCGCGGCCGGCAGGTCGTCCCAGGTTCCCTTCCACGGCATCGCCGCCTCGAACGGGACGTAGGCGTAGTAGGTGACCGGGCCGTAGGTGTCCCCGTGGGCGTTGTCGGCGGGGAACGCGCCGTAGGGCACGCGCCCGTCGAGCAGCCGGTCGGCGCCGATCACCCCGGCGTACCCGACGTCGATGACGTTGGAGTTCACGAGGTTGAGCCCGACCCGGAAGCCGATCAGGAAGACGATCGCGATGGCCAGGAAGCCGTAGGGCACGGCGAGGCGCAGCGGCGGCCGGGTCTCCGGCGCGCGCCCGCCCGAGCGCGCTCGCGCGATCCAGAGCATGCGAGCGAGGAGGTAGAGCAGCAGCGGATAGGCGAGCGGGACCGAGAGCCCGATCTTCGCCGCGTTGAAGAACCCGTAGGAGACCGAGAACGCCAGCAGCACCGCGAGGTCGAGGTGCAGCATCCGCAGCGGCCGCCGCAGGAAGGGCAGCACGAACAGCGCGCACAGGGCCAGCCAGACGTACGGCGCGTTGAGCTTGCGCCCGAAGGCGCCGGGATAGCCGCGCGCCATCGTCCAGTCGACCTTGTAGCCCGTCCAGGTCTCGAGCACGCGGCCCGTGCGGTCGTCGACGACGACCTGCGCGAGCTGGTCGAACGCGCCCGCCCTCCCGTTGCGCGGCCCGTAGAAGGAGACCTGCCAGCGCCGCCGGCTCGGCGGGCCCTTGAGGAACGGCCGCGCGTACGTGTTGCGCTTCCCCGCGCGCGCGGAGCGGACCGCGGGCACGCGGCCGGCGATCCGGCTGACCTCGTTGCCCGTGCGCGCGTAGCCCGGCGGCGGGCGGTCGAGCGACGGCGGGACGGTGACGGCGTCGGGCCTGCGCTGCTCGGCGCCCGGCGGGACGGGGGCGCCGGGCTGCGCGCCGGCCGCGGGCGCGCCGAGCGCCGGCGCGAGCAGCGCGGCGAGCGCGGCCAGCAGGGCCGGCGCGCGCCTCACACCGCGCCGGGCAGGCCGAAGTGCTCGCGGACCATCGGCACGACGTCGCGCAGCGACCACTGCTCGCGGGCGTCCGCCGAGCCCGGGCCGGTGCCGCACCACAGCAGCGACCCGAAGGAGTCGTTGGCGTGCAGGGAGCCGTGGGAGCCGCCGCCGACG
>JAUJME010000036.1 GCA_030447005.1 Solirubrobacteraceae bacterium
GTCGATCGCCAAACGCGCGTCGCAGGGCCAGAGCGTCAGCTGCCCGTAGGTGCGGACGTGAAGTCGGGAGTGCGCTTTCGAGCTGACAGCAGCGCTCAGGCGCGGCGAGGAGCTCCGGTCAAGGCCACGCCTCCGACGGCCATGAGGGTCGTCCCGGCGATCAGCCAAGCGGTGCCGCTCACGCTGGTAGCGACAGCCACGTCGCCACGAGCTGCGTCAACGGAGCGGTTGCCGTAGGTGCCCTCGACCGTCGCCGAGAGCTGGGTCATGCCGAAGACGTTCAGGAGCGCTCCCAAGGCAACGAGTGCGATGCCGAGGCGCGCGATGGTCGTCTGGCTGGGCATCGACTGAAGGCTATGCAAAGACCCGGGCCCAGTCGAACCGGTGTCGCTCTGAGGCACCAGCGGCGTCCGCGTCTGCCTCGGATCAGCCGACCGTCGCTGCTGTCGAGTGCTGATCCGCGAGCAGGGCCGGCTGGCAGGCCGCCCGGACAGCGTCCTGCCGCACCTAGGCCGCGCTCGCCAACTCGGCCCGCACCGCCCGCCGCCGCGCGCGCCGCTGCAGCGACCGCGCGACCAGGCCGTACCGCGGCGAGAGCGCGAGCGCCAGCGCGAAGCAGAGCGCGGCGACCAGGCCCATCGATCCGGCGATCGAGGCGTCGGCCGCGAGGGCGGCGGTGTGGCCGGCGATCGCCGCCGGCCAGCCGATCGCGAGCGTGACGGCCACCATCACCCAGCCGGTCCGTGAGCAGGTGGGCGGTCGCCGCGGGGACGATCAGCATCGTCACCACGAGGATCGCCCCGACCGACTCGAACGCGCTGACCGCGGTGATCGCGACCGCGACGAGGACGATCCGCGAGAGCAGGGCGGGGGAGATTCCGATCGTCCGCGAGAAGCCGGTCCGAACGTGGTCCGTGTCCTTCGCCTGTTGGCGAGCTAGCAACGGAGTTAGGCACTCCAAAATCACTTGTCTCCGGACTTTGGCATGCCATACTCGATGGCGATGGAGTCCGCCACACGCCCGGCCAGCTCGTCCGTCGAGGACTACGCGAAGGCCATCTACTCGCTCGAGGAGCTGGCCGACGCCCCGGTGACGACGACCGCCATCGCGCAGCGTCTCTGCGTGACGCCGGGGTCGGCCTCGGCGATGGTCAAGAAGCTCGCCGACCTCGGCCTCGCCACCCACACGCCCTATCGCGGGGTGCGGCTGACCGAGGAGGGGCGGCGCGTCGCGCTCGAGGTCATCCGCCACCACCGGCTCATCGAGCTCTTCCTGGCCGACGTCCTCGGTATGCCGTGGGACCGCGTCCACGCGGAGGCCGAGGTGCTCGAGCACGTCATCTCAGAGGAGCTCGAGGCGCTGATCGCCGCCAAGCTCGGCGATCCGACGCTCGACCCCCACGGAAGCCCGATCCCGACCGAGGACTTCGCGATCGCCGCCCAGCCCACCCGCGCGCTCGATGACCTCGAGCCCGGCGACGCCGGCCGCCTCGTCCGCGTCTCGGATGCCGACCCGGCGATGCTCCGCTACCTCGCCGAGCTCGGCATCGCCCCCGGGGACGAGCTCGACGTCGTCGCCCGCCAGCCCTTCGGCGGCCCGCTCACCGTCCGCTTCGGCGACCGCACCGAGGCGATCGGCGGCGAGCTCGCCCGCGCGATGCACGTGAGCGTGGCGGTGGCCTGAGGCGCGTCATGCGGCTCGTCGTGGCCACCGCCCTCGTGAGGCTCGGCTTCGCGGGGGCCCGGGCCCCGGCGGTCGCCCAGGACCCGTGCGGTGGCCGAGCGGGTCACCGGATCGTCCTCCAGGCACCCGAGGTCGTGGTGTGGGAGGAGGTGACCGAGCGGAAGCCCGATCCGGACCCCCTCACCTGGTCGTCGACGACCGTCACGCGGGCGTGCCGCCTGTCGTCCGGCCCGCTGCACGAGCTGGGGACCACCGACTCGAGCGCCAAGAGCTCCGCCTCCTTGACACGGTTCACCGCCGCCGGGACGCGGATCGCCTACGTGTATGGCGAGAGTTACTACGGGAGCGCGTACGAGGCGGTGCGGACGCTCGACGTCGCCACCGGCGAGGCCTGGTCGGCGGGCCTCCCGAGCCGATCGTTCGCCCACGCGGTCGACGTCAACCGCGCGGGCGACGTCGCCTGGGCCCGCGACGGCTGGTCTCGCGGGCGCGTCGCGATCCGGCTGATCGTCCGCCGCGCGGGCGTCGTCACCGACTGCGGTACCGCGCCTGGAGCGGCCAAGCTCGCCTACCACCGGCGCATCACCCGCCTCCAGATCGGCTCGCGGTACCTCAGGTGGCGGAGCGGCCGCAAGCTCCACCGCCGCGCGCTCGCCGACTGCTGATCCGTCCGGCCTACACTCCGCACGGCATGCGCCGCCGAGTCCTCCTTCTGGTGCTCGGCCTCACCCTCGTTGGAGCCGCGCCGGCGAGCGCCGACATCGTCTACAGCGGGCGCTGGTGTGAGTCGCAGGCCGCTCCGCCGCCGAACGCGCCGCCCGGGCCGAGGTACTGCCCCATCGTCATCTGGCGCGCGGCCGACGACGGCTCCGGGGTGCGCCGCCTCACCGACGGGCCGCTGGACGCCGACCCGGTGTGGTCGCCGGACGGCCGCCGGATCGCGTTCACGCGGCAGCGCAGCGATCCGGACGGCTTCGCCACCCGGGTCTGGACGATGGACGCCGAGGGAGGCGACCTGCGCCAGCTCACGCCCACGCCGCGCAGCAGCGGCGGGCAGCGGCCGGAGGACTCGACGCCCGCGTGGTCGCCGGACGGCCAGACGATCGCCTTCGCCTCGCGCCGCGGCCTCGCCGACCCTGACGCCTTCACAGGCGGCGGCAGCCACATCTGGACGATCCGTCCCGACGGGCAGGGCCTGCGCCCGCTCACGACGGGCGCGGGCACCCAGACCTCCCCGGCGTTCTCGCCCGACGGCCTCCGCGTGGCGTACGTGGCGGGCGCCTCGCCGCCCTACACCACCGGCATCGAGACCGTGCCGGTCACGGGCGGGCCGGGACTGCCCGTCACCCTCGGCGACCTCCCGCTCGGCGCCTTCGCGCTGGCGTTCTCGCCCGACGGCCGGCGGCTCGCCTTCTCGCTGGCTGGCCGGCTGCACACCGTTTCGGCGCTCGGCGGGGCGCCCGAGCGCCTGACGGACGAGTTCGCCGGCTCGGTCGCGTGGTCGGGCTCGCCGGCGGCGATCTACTACACGTCGAGCAACGGGTCCGAGGACGTCATCCGGCGGATCCCGGCGGGCGGTGGAGAGCCCCGCAGCGTCGCGCTCGGGGGGAGCCCCGACTGGCACGGGCCGCAGCTGCTCGGCCCCGTCGCCGACGCCCTCGCACCCGTCACCGCGATCCTGCCGCCGCTTCCGCAGTCGCCCCCGCGGCCCGCGCGCGCCGCGGCGCGCCGGCCGCGGCCACCTCGGCTCCCGCTGCTCGTCGCCGACCCGAGCGGCGTCCGCTCCCTCCGCGCGGCGGTCGCCCGCCGCTCAGGCGGCGGCTGCCGCTTCGCGGCCCGCGGCCGCCTCGGGCCCGCGCGGTCGTGCGCGGCACGTGGGTGGTTCGCCGTCCGCGACGGGCGGGCGTGGCGCGCGGCCACGGGACGCCTGCCGCGCGGCCGCTACCGCGTGTGGCTGATGGCGCGCGACGGTGAGGGCAACCGCTCGCGGCGGCCGCGCGCGCAGGACGTCACGCTCCGCTGAGGACGCCGCTACCGCGTGTTGTCGCGGATCAGCCCGCGGAGCTCGTCGATCGCCTGGCCGGCGTTGCCGCCGACGTCCTCGCGCAACTCGACCTCGCGGGCCGGGGAGAACTGGTTGGCGACCAGGACGACGCCCCCGGCGACGACCGCGAGGACAAGGACGAGGAGGAGGAAGCGCCGCAGCCCGCTGCCGCGCGAGGCGTCGCCGGCCGGCCGGGCGGCCGCCGCGGCGGGGCGCGGGGCGTAGGTGGGCGGCGGCGGGGTCGGCTCGTCGAGCGGCTGGAGGCGGCGGCGCGGGGGATCGGCCGGGAGGGCGCGGGTGCGGTCGAGCATCCGCGTCGCCTCCGTCTCGTCGCCGGCGCGGCCGACCGCCGCGTAGGGCGACGGCGCGGGGGCGATCCCGGCCAGGCCCTCGCGCAGGGCGCGCTCCATCTCCGGGCCGTCGGCGTAGCGGCCGGCGGGCTCCCGGTGCAGCGCGCGCAGGACGGCGTCCGAGAGCTCGGGCTGGACGGCCGGGTTGAGCCGCTCGATGCGCTCGGGCGGCCCGGAGTCCTGGAGCCGGGCGAGCTCGGTGAGCGAGGGCGACTCGTACGGCAGCCGCCCCGTCAGCAGCTGGTAGGCGACGACGCCGAGCGCGTAGAAGTCCGCCGGCGGGCCGGCGGTCTCCCCGCGGGCCTGCTCCGGGGCGAGGTACGCGGCGGTGCCGAGCACGGAGCCGACCCGGGTGATGTCGGACTGCTCGGACGCCTTGGCGATGCCGAAGTCGGCCAGCTTGACCACGCCGTCCTGGCTGCGGAGCAGGTTGCCCGGCTTGACGTCGCGGTGCACGACGCCGTTGCGGTGCGCGTAGTCGAGGCCGCGGCAGGACTGGGCGAGGATGTCGACCGCCGACTCGGGGTCGAGGTGGCCGTGCTCGCGGAGGATCTCCGCGCACGAGCGGCCCTCGACGTGCTCCATGACGATGAACTGGCGGCCCGAGGCGTCGTCGAGGCCGAAGTCGAAGACCTGGACGACGTTGGGATGGACGAGGCGCGCGGCGGCCAGCGCCTCGCGGCGGAAGCGGGCGACGAAGCCGGCGTCCTCCGCCAGGTGCTCGGCGAGGAGCTTGACCGCGACGTAGCGCTCCAGCCGCGTGTCGAACGCGAGCTGGACCGTCGACATCCCGCCCACGCCGAGGCGGCGCTCGAGGCGGTAGCGGTCGGCGAAGAGCTGGTCGGTCGGGCTCATGGTCAGGGCGCCACCCCGTCCTCGTCGGGCGCCGCGCCACCGCCGTTGGGCGGCTCGACCGGCGAGGCGGGCGTCTGCGTGGGCGCCGGCGTCGCCGTCCGGGTGGGCACCGGGGTCGGCGTCGCCTCGGGCGTCACCGTGGCCTCCGGGGTCTCCTCCTCCTCGGGGGTCGCGGTCGGCGTCGGCGTCTCGTCCTCCTCTTGCTCCTCCTCGCCGCAGTCGACCGGGACCTGCTGGTCGAGGTGGTCGACCCACTGCGTGACGTTGGCGACGAGCCGGCCGTCGTAGCGCTCGGGGAAGTTCTCGACCTGGCCGCGCAGCCGCGCGACGCCGGACTGGGCCCGGTCGCAGTCGCCGTCGGCGATGTCGCGCTCGATGCGGTCGAGCGTGCGCTCGACGGCCTCGGCGCGGCTCTGGGCGATGAACTTCGTCTCGTCGGTCTCCGAGCCGCCGCAGCCCGCCAGGACCGCCGCCGCGAGGGCGGCCGGGAGCAGGCGGAAGAGGCGGGAGGCGCGGGCGAGCACGAAGCAGGACAGGCTACCGGCCGCCCCGCTATTGCCCGCGGGCGAGGCGGTCGGCGAGCGACCCCGGCAACCCCGCCGAGCGGATGGCCGCTGCGGCGCCCTCGACGTCGTACCGCTCGCGCCGCCAGGCGGCTCTCCGGGCCTCCGTGTCGAGCATCAGCCACGCCGCCCGCGGGTCGCCGTCGCGCGGCTGGCCGACGCTGCCGGGGTTGAGCAGCCACTCGCCGGCGCTCAGGTCCGCGACGTCGCCGGCCTCCCGCGGCGCCCCCGCCGTCTGCGCGCCCGCCGGGCGCTCGAAGGCCAGAGCCACGTGGGAGTGGCCGATCAGGCAGACGTCCTCGGGGGCGGCGTCGAGGCACGCCGCCGCGGCGGAGTTCGAGAGGACGTACTCCCAGACGGGATCGCGGGGCGAGGCGTGGTAGAGGCCGACCCCGTCGCGGTGGTCGGCCGGCTCCAGCGAGGCCAGCCAGTCGCGCGCCGCCGGGTCGATGTGCTCGATCGTCCACCGCGCGGCCAGCGCAGCGCCGCGCGAGAAGTCCTCGATCGAGAGCGCGCCGGTCACCGCGAGGTCGTGGTTGCCGGCCAGGACGAGGTCACAGTGCTCGCGCGCGAGCGCCACGCAGGCGTCCGGGTCGGCGCCGTAGCCCACCAGGTCTCCGAGGCACCAGGTCTCCGCCGCCCCCGCCTCGCGGGTGGCCGCGAGGACCGTCTCGAAGGCGTGGCGGTTGCCGTGGATGTCGGAGACGATGGCGACGAGCATGGCGGTGTCAATACGATCGTCCGGTGCCGCGCTCGTTGCGCCTGCCCGCCGCATTGGCGGCCGCCGTGGTGGTCGCCCAGGCCGCGGTGGTCGTCATGCGCCCGCGCCAGACCGGCCCGGACCCTGCCCCGGTGAGCGAGCGAGCCTACTTCACGGAGCGCCAGATCGAGCGCGGCCGGGACTTCCGCCGGCCGCAGGTCCTCCTCTACGGCGTCACGCTGGTCGTCGAGCTCGGCGTCCTCGTCCTGCTGGTCCGCCGGCCGCCGCGGTGGCTGGCCGCCGCGCGCCGGCGCCCCGTCCTCACCGGCGCGGCCGCGGGCGCGGCGGTCTCCGTGGCGCTCGGGATCGCCGCGCTCCCGGTCCGGGCGATCTCGCGCGAGCGGGCGATCGACGTCGGGCTGATCACCCAGGGCTGGTTCGGGTGGGCGTGGGACGTCGCCCTCGGCGAGCTCATCGGCGCGGCGATCGCGGGCGCCGGCGGGGCGATCCTCGTCGTCGCGCTGCGCCGCTTCGGCCGCGCGTGGTGGGCGCCCGGCGCCGCGGTGGTCGTCGCCTTCGGCGTGGCGATCACCTATGTGGCGCCGGTCGTCCTCGAGCCGCTCTTCAACCGCTTCACGCCGTTGCCGGCGGGGGAGACGCGCAGCGCGGTGCTCGAGCTCGCTCGGCGGGCGGACGTCGACGTGGGGGAGGTCTACGAGATGGACGCCTCGCGCCGGACCACGGGCGTCAACGCCTACGTCGCCGGCCTGGGCGCCACCAAGCGCGTGGTGATCTACGACAACCTCCTGCGCGAGTTCCCGCCCGACCAGGTCCGCCACGTCGTCGCCCACGAGCTCGGCCACGTCCACCACGCAGACGTCCCGCGCGGGCTGCTCTGGCTGGCGATCGTCGCGCCGTTCGGGATGCTGGCCGCCGCCCGGCTCGCCGAGCGGGTGGGGCCGGCGGACTGGCGGGAGCGCCCGGCCGCCGCGGTCCCCGCCGTCGCGCTCTCGCTCGCCATCGTCGTGCCCGTGCTCACCACGATCTCCAACCAGCTCTCGCGGCCCGTCGAGCGTCGGGCCGACGCCTTCGCCCTCGAGCTCACCCGCGAGCCCGCCGCCATGGCGGACTTCCAGCGGCGGATCGCGGTGAGCAACGTGAGCGACCCCCGGCCGCCGGCCTGGGTGACCTTCCTGCTGGGCACGCACCCGCCGACGATGGAGCGGATCGGGCAGGCGGTGGCGTTCGAGCGCGCCGAGCGCGCGGGCGGCGACTGAGGCCCGCTAGGGCGCCGGCGGCTCGGCGCCCCACTCGGGCAGGTTCTTGATGCCCTCGCGGGTGCGCCACTTGGAGTAGTTGTCCTCCATGGCGTCGATGAGCTCGCGCATGAACTTGGGCGAGAGATTGACCCGGGTGACCACGAAGCCGTTGATCTCCTCGCCCTCCGCCTCGTGGTCGACGCGGGCGAAGGTGATCGAGAACTCGTAGTCGGAGTGCGAGACGTTGCCGAAGTTCGCGTAGTGGCCCGCCATCCGCTCGGGCTCCGTGTGGAGGTTGATGCGGCGCTCGCGCTCTTCGTCGGGACCCATCGCCACCGTAGTATCCCACCCCCTGTGCGGATCGTGGTCCTGAGCGTCGGGCGCCTGAAGCCGCCGTTCGCCGACGACGTGGAGCACTACCGGCGCCTGCTCTCGCGCCAGGCGCGGCTCGAGCTGGTCGAGGTGCGCGAGGACGAGGCGGTCGCCCGCCGGATTCCCGAGCGCGCGCACGTGGTGGCGCTCGACGACCGCGGCCGCACCCACGACTCCGAGGGCTTCGCGCGCTGGATGGAGGGGCGGCGCCAGTCGGGGCTCGACCTCTGCTTCGTGCTCGGCGGCCCGTTCGGGCACGGGCCGGGCATGGCCCACGCCGACGAGCATCTCTCGCTCGGCCCGATGACCCTCCCGCACCAGCTCGCGCGCGTCGTCCTGCTCGAGCAGATCTTCCGCGCCCACAAGATCCTCGCGGGCGAGCCGTACCATCACTGACCACCCATGGCCGCGCCCACCCCCCTCGACGACCTCCGCGCCGCGCTGCTCGACACGGCGGCCGAGCTGCGGGCCGACCGGCCGGCGCCGAGCACCGCGCCGACGCTCGAGCGCCCGCCCCGCGCCGAGCTCGGCGACTACTCCACCAACGCCGCCATGCTGCTCGCGCCCGTCCTCAAGGACGCGCCGCGGGCGATCGCCGAGCGGCTCGGCTCGGGGCTCGACGCGCGGCTGGGCGACCGGCTGGCGCGGGTGGAGGTCGCCGGCCCGGGCTTCCTCAACGTCTTCCTGTCCGACGCCTGGTACGTCGAGGCCACCGCGCGCGTGCTCGCGGCGGGCGAGGGCTACGGCGCCGGCTCGCCCGAGCGCCCGGAGCGGGTCAACGTCGAGTTCGTCAGCGCGAACCCGACCGGCCCGCTGACCGCCGCGAGCGGCCGCCACGCCGCCTACGGCGACTCGCTCTCGCGGATCCTCGAGCTCGCGGGCCACTCCGTCGACCGCGAGTACTACTTCAACGACGCCGGCTCGCAGGTCCGCCGCCTGGGCGAGTCGATCAAGGCGCGGGCCGCCGGCGCGCCGCTGCCCGAGGACGGCTACGAGGGCGACTACGTCCGCGAGCTCGCCGAGGACATCCCGGGCGCCGCCGGGGCCGACGTCGAGACCCTGATGGCGGCGGGGGTCGAGCGGATGTTCGCCCGCATCCGCGCGACGCTCGAGGCCTACCGCGTCCACTTCGACACCTACTTCCTCGAGGGCTCGCTCTACGAGGGCGACCCGACGCCCGTCCAGCGTGCGCTCGACCGGCTCCAGGACGCCCACCTCTACCGCCACGAGGGCGCGCTGTGGCTGCGGACGACCGCCTTCGGCGACGACAAGGACCGCGTCGTCGAGCGGTCGACCGGCGAGCCGACCTACTTCACGTCCGACATCGCCTACCTCGAGCACAAGCTCGGCCGGGGCTATGACCGGCTCGTCTACGTCCTGGGCTCCGACCACCACGGCTACGTCGGGCGCCTGCGCGCCGCCGCGGCGGCGATGGGGGCCGATCCCCAGCGCGTCGAGGTGCCGATCCTCCAGTTCGTCCACCTCGTCGAGGGCGAGCAGCGCGCGTCGATGTCCAAGCGCCGCGGCGACTTCGTGACGCTCGACGAGCTGATCGCCGAGATCGGCGTCGACGCCACGCGCTTCTTCATGCTCCAGCGCTCCCACGACTCGACGGTCGACCTCGACCTCGACCTCGCCCGCCGCCAGAGCAACGAGAACCCCGTCTACTACGTCCAGTACGCCCACGCGCGGATCGCGTCCGTGCTCGCCAAGGCGGGGGAGGAGCGGGTGGCGCGGGCGCTCGAGGAGGGCGCGCGTGAGGCCGGCGCGCTCGAGCCCGCCGAGCGCGAGCTGATCAAGAAGCTGCTCGCCTTCCCGGCCGAGGTGGCCGAGGCGGCCGACCGCCGCGCGCCGCACCGGATCGCGGCCTACGCGCTCGAGCTCGCCCAGGCCTTCACCGCCTTCTACCGCGACTGCCGCGTGGTGGGCGCCGAGCCTGAGGGCGTCGAGTCGTTCCGGATCGCGCTCAGCGTCGCCGCCCAGCGCGTGATCGCCCGCTCTCTCGGGCTGCTCGGGGTCGACGCCCCGGCATCCATGTAGCCCGGCTGGCATCGTCCGCCTCCGCAGATGACGGAGGGCAAGCTCATCCTGATCGCCGGCGCGCTGCTCGCCGCCGGCCTGCTGGCCTCGCTGGTGGCCGGCCGGCTGCGGGTTCCCGGGCTCGTGCTCTTCCTCGCGGTCGGGATGACGGTGGGCTCCGACGGCCTCGGGCTGATCGAGTTCGACGACTACGAGCTGGCGCGGACGATCGGCGTCATCGCCCTCGCGCTGATCCTCTTCGAGGGCGGGCTGACCACCGGCATGCTCGAGGTCCGGCCCGTGCTCGGCTCGGCGATCTCCCTGGCGCTGGCCGGGACGCTGGCCACGGCGGCGATCGTCGCGGTCGCCGCGTCGGCGCTGTTCGGCTTCTCGACGCTCGAGAGCCTGCTCGTCGGGGCCATCGTCGCCTCGACGGACGGCGCGGCGATCTTCGGCCTCCTGCGGACCTCGACCCTGCGGCGCAAGCTCGCGCGGACGCTCGAGGGGGAGGCCGGCTTCAACGACCCCGTCGCCGTGCTCCTCGTCCTGGGCTTCACGGAGTGGCTGCTGGCGCCGGAGGGGGAGTACGGGATCGCCGACATGGTGCTGCTGTTCGCCCGCCAGCTCGGGATCGGGCTGGTGATCGGCGGGGTGGTCGGCTGGCTGGCGGTCCAGGGCTTCCGGCGCGCGCGGCTGGAGACGGCGGGGCTCTACCCCGTCGCCACGGTGGCGACCGTCCTGCTCGCCTACGGCGGCGCCGACGTGCTCGAGGGCTCGGGCTTCCTCGCCGCCTACCTCGCCGGCCTGGCGCTCGGGACCGCGCAGATTCCCGCCAAGCGGACGGTGACGAGCTTCCACCAGGGGCTCGCGTGGGTCGCGCAGCTCGCGATGTTCCTCACGCTCGGGCTGCTCGTCTTCCCGAGCCAGCTGATCGACGCGGCGCTCGAGGGGACGCTGCTCGCGCTCGTGCTCGTGCTGATCGCCCGGCCCGTCGCCACCTGGATCGCGACGCTGCCCTTCCGCTACTCGAACGCCGAGCGGGCGGTGCTGAGCTGGGCCGGCCTGCGTGGCGCGGTGCCCGTCGTCCTCGCCACCTTCCCGCTGATCGCCGACGTCC
>JAUJME010000297.1 GCA_030447005.1 Solirubrobacteraceae bacterium
GGGCGAGGCCGCCGGCGAGGTCGACCGCCGCGATGCTCTCGTGGATCGCGTCGGCGACGACGTGCTCGTCGTGGTAGGCCGTGTGCTCCTCGAAGCCGAGCCGGCGCAGGCCGTTGGCGTAGCGGCGGTTGGGGATCGAGGAGGTCATCTCCGCCGCGGCGAGGTGCCCGGCGATCGCCGCGCGCCAGCGGCGGTGCAGCGCGAAGTAGGACATCACGTTGACCGTGGCGAGCATGGCGGCGGGGATGTGGTCGAGGTAGGCGCCGTAGGCCGGGTCGAGCCCGACGCCCGCCATCTCGTCGGCGAACAGCCGCTGGTGGACGCGCTCGGGGCGCCCGCCGCCGTACTCGTCGGCCTGGATCTCGACCATGGCGGCCTTCGGCGCGCCCGTCAGCCGCGGGATCGCAAAGGTCTGGGGGTCGGCCTCCTTGAGCAGGTAGGCCGACCGGTGCACGAGGAACTCGTGGAGCTGCTCGAGCGTCGCCCGGAACTCGACGTGGCGGGAGAGCGACGGGGCGTCGTCGGCGTCGATCACCGCTCGCAGGGCGAGGTCCATCTCCTCCGGCGCGACGGGCTCGGGGCGGGGCACCGCGTCGAAGAGGGCCGACTCGAACGCGCCCTCGAGCCGGGCGCGGAACGCCAGCAGCGACGGCTGCCACTCCCAGCGCTCGTCGACGCCGGCGAAGCCGCGGTAGTGGAGCTCGTAGAGGCAGTAGAGCGCGAGCTGGAGATCCTCGTCGGCCAGCGCGTCGCCCTTGGGCAGCGGCGGCGCGGGGGCCGGGTCGTGGGGCCGGCGCGTGAGCGCCTCGAGGACGTACGCCGACAGCGGGCCGCGCGCGGTGGGAAGCGGGGGGGACGCGGGCAGGCTCATGGCTCGGAGTACGTGGCCTGGCCCCGCTCGGGACCAACGGCGCCCCCAAGCTAGCGCGCCGGCGCCTCAGAGGTCGTCGAGGAGCCGGTCGGCCAGCCAGGCGGCGACCGCCCGCGGGCCGCCGTCGGCGCCCACCTCCCGCTGGCGCTGTGCGCCGTTGTGCTCGAGCAGCGCGCGGGCGCCGCCGAGCTCGGCCGCGCAGCCCAGGTCGCGCGCCTGCGGCTCGAGCTCGTCGAGCAGCGCGGCGATCCGCTCGCGCGCCGGGCGGCGCTCCCCCGTCGCGAGGTCGGCCAGCCGGGCGTCGAGCCCGTGGCGGCAGGCGGCCCAGCGGTTCTCCTCGATCCGCCAGGTCGGCGCGGAGGAGAGAGGCTCGCCGGCGTCGTGGCGGGCCGCCAGCCGCGCCACCAGCGCGTGGGCGACCGCGGCGATCGCGGCGGCGTCCCCCACGGTGGCCTGGGCGTCGGGGACCCGGAGCTCGACCGTGCCGTAGGAGGGGTGCAGCCGCAACTCCCACCACCACCGCCGCGGCTCGGGCACCGTGCCGCTCGCCGCGCCCCAGCGCATGGCGTCGGCCACCGCCGCCCAGCTGCCGAGCGCGGGCGGGACCCCCTGGCGCGGCAGCAGCTCGCTGATCTTCGGCCGGACGGAAGCCAGGCCGGTGTCGCGGCCGTCGTGGTAGGGCGCCGCGGCCGCCAGGGCGGCCAGCTCGGGGAGGTGGCCGCGAAGGGCGTCGTGGACGGCCAGCGCGCGGTCGGCGCCGGCCACCGCGACGTGGACGTGGAGGCCGAAGACGAGCTGGCGGCGGGCGACCGGGCCGTACTCGGCCTCGATGGCCTCGTAGCGGGGGCCGGCGTTGAGGACGCCGACCGGCGCGGCGAACGGATGGGCGCCCGCCGCCGCCGCGCGCAGGCCGTCGCGCTCGAGGCCCGCGGCGAGGTCGCGGCGGGCGCCCGCCCGCACGGCGGCCGCCGCGCCGCCCGGGCGCCCCGGCGGGGGGACGAGCTCCATCTGGGCCGCCGGGAGCTCGAGCTTGTAGCGGGGGTCGTCGGCTCGCTGGGCGACCACCTCGGCCGCCCGCGGGGCGAGGTCGAGGGTCCCGGCGTCGAGGAGCATGAGCTCCTCCTCGAGCCCGACCGTGAGGTCCGGGCGGCCCGGGGCGTCGAAGGCGGCGCACAGGGCGGCGGCGTCGGATGCGTTGGCGGCGGAGGGCAAGGTTTGGCCGCGTCCCGGCGGCGGCAGAGTGAGGGCGTGAGGATCATGACTCTTCCGGGCGTCTTCAGCCCGCGCAGCGACTCCTGGCTGCTGGCCGACGTGCTCACCGCCCAGCCGCTCCCGCCGGGCGCGGCCGTGCTCGACCTCTGCACGGGCAGCGGCGTGGTGGCGGTCAAGGCGGCCCTGCGGATGGGCGCGCAGGCCACCGCGATCGACGTCTCGCGCCGCTCGGCGCTCACCGTGCGGATCAACGCCCGCCTCAACGGCGTGCGGGTCCGCGCGCTGCGGGGCGACCTGTTCGGGCCCGTGGCCGGCGAGCGCTTCGACGCGATCGTCTCCAACCCGCCCTACCTGCCGGCGCGCGAGGATCGCGAGCTGCCGGCGCGCGGCGCGTCGCGTGCCTGGGAGGGCGGCCTCGACGGCCGCGTCCTGCTCGACCGGATCATCGCCGCGGCGCCCGCGCACCTGCGCCCGGGCGGGATCCTGCTGCTCGTGCACTCCGAGGTCTGCTCGACGCAGGTGACGCTCGACGGCCTCGAGGCGGGTGGGCTCGAGGCCGAGGTCGTCACCCGCCAGCGCGGCCCGCTGGGCCCGCTGCTCGGCGCCCGGGCGCCCGAGCTCATGGCCCGCGGCCTGCTCGAGCCCGGCCAGCAGGAGGAGGACGTGGTCGTCGTCCGCGGCCGGATGCCGGCGGTGGGGGACGGGCCGGCGAGCGCCGCTCGCGCCGGCGCGAGCGTCGCCGGCTGAGCGCCCGCCGGGGCGGCTTGTAGTCTGCCGCCCGCTCATGGCCACCGCCGCCGCGCCCGCGCCCAGCTCCGGCTCCTTCCTCGACCGCCGCTTCCGGCTCGCCGAGCGCGGGTCGAGCCTGCGCGTCGAGGCCCTCGGCGGGCTCTCGACCTTCCTGACGATGAGCTACATCCTCTTCGTCAACCCGGCGATCCTGTCGGCGGCGGGGCTGCCCTTCGGCGCCGTCGCCGTCGC
>JAUJME010000298.1 GCA_030447005.1 Solirubrobacteraceae bacterium
CGGCTTCGTGCACTACAACGACGCCGGCGAGGCGGAGCGGCTGCTCGACGCGGTGTCGTCGCTGGCCGCCGCAGCGGCGTAGCGCGCCTCGAGCTCGAGCAGCGCCGCCTTGCGCGCGAGCCCGCCGCCGTAGCCGGTCAGCCGGCCGGCCGCGCCGACCACCCGGTGGCACGGCACGACGATGGAGATCGGATTGCGGCCGTTGGCGTGGCCGACCGCCCGGGCGGCTGCCGGGCCGCAGACCTCGCGCGCCAGCTCGCCGTAGGTCCGCGTCTCGCCGTAGGGGATCTCGCGCAGGGCCGCCCAGACCCGCTCCTGCCACGGGGTGCCGGCCGTCGCGAGCGGGAGGTCGAACGAGGTGCGCTCCCCCGCGAAGTACTCCGCCAGCTGCTGCCGCGCCGCTGCGAAGGCGCCGTCGTCGCGCCGCCAGCCGGGCGCGACGTCCGGCGCGTGGCGGTGGGGCGGGATGTAGAGCCCGCGCAGGGCGAGGCCGTCGCCGGCCAGCAGCAGCTCGCCGATGGGGCTGGGGAGGGTCGTGTAGATCATGCTCGTGCAACGGCCTTCGGCGGCGGGGAGTGAGGACCGTCCCACAGGTGCATGACGGCGTGGGCGCGATACGGGCGCCAGGCCTCTGCGAGCGCCGCCGCGGCGCGCGGATCCCCCGCGCGCCCGAGCGCGCGCAGCGCGGTCCGCACCGCCGCGTCGCCGGGCGGGAAGGCGTCGCGGTCGCCGAACGCGCGCATCGCCACGTAGGCCGCCGTCCACGGCCCGATGCCGGGCAGGGCGGCCAGCCGCCCGGGCGCGAGGGCGGCGTCTCCCTCCTCCGCCGCCGCGCCGGCCACCGCTCGCAGGGCGGCGCGGCGGGCGGCCGGCATCGCGAAGAGCTCCGCCGGAGCGGCCAGCAGCTCGGCCGGTCCGGGGAAGGCGTGGGTCAGCGAGCCCCGGGGCGCCTCGAGCGGTGTCCCGCCGCCCGTCACGATGCGCGCGGCCAGCCCGCGCGCCGCCGCGACCGCCACCTGCTGGCCGAGCACCGCGCGGACGGCGAGCTCGAACGGCTCGGCGGCGCCGGGCACGCGCCGGCCCGGGCTCGCCCGCACCATCGGCTCGAGCAGCGGGTCGGCGGCGAGG
This sequence comes from Solirubrobacteraceae bacterium, assembly GCA_030447005.1. The sequence goes on from JAUJME010000298.1 coordinate 1,129, forward strand.
GTGGCGTCGACGGACAGCGGATCGGCGTCGAGGTCGAGCAGGCGGCGGCACGCCGCCACGGCCTGCGCCTCGTCGCGCTCGTCGCCGCCGCGCAGGCGGAGGTCGACCCCGTCCGGCTCGACGGTCAGCTCCGCGACGGCCGGCCCGTGCGCGAGGCGGAGCACCCGGCGCAGGACGGAGCCTTCGACCTCCTCCATCCCGGGGATCGCGCGGGCGGCGTGGAAGCGCAGGAGCGCGGCGGCGTCGAGCGGCGCGCGGAACCCGAGCCTCAGGGCCGGACCCGGTACTCGGCGCCGGGCGGCCCGGCGGCGCGGACGGTGAAGAAGCCGCGCTCGTCCGTGCGGGCGCGGCCCGCCGGACGCCAGCCGCCGCGCCCGGACACCCGGGCCTCGAGACCGACCTCGAGCGCCGCGCGCGCCGGCCGCAGGTGGCCCCACACCGTCTCTCCCTTCGCCCACACCGCCGTGCGGAACGTCTCGAGCGCCGGCTTCGGGCGCCCGTCCTCGTGCAGCAGGCCGGTCTGCCAGGAGCCGAACGCGCGCCCGCGCGGGCCGTGGCGCAGGGCGCCCGCGGTGTTCGTGTCGCGGAGCAGGAACTGGGCGAAGCTGCGGACGCGCGGGTTGCGCCACGCCAGGTGCTCCGACCACGGCAGGAAGCGCGCCTGGTCGACCGCGCTGAACGGCTTGGAGGCCACGGGGTCGTTCGTCTCGTAGCCGAACTCGGTGAGCCAGACGTCGCGCAGGCCCGGGGCGACGCGGCCCCGGCCGGCGAGGCGGTCGAGCAGGCCGGTGAGGCGGGAGAGATCGGCGATCGACACCTCGTCGGCGCGCGCGGACGGGACGTCGGGGCGCTTGTAGAGCGAGTACGGGTGGTGCGCCCAGCCGTCCCCCGGCAGGCGCCGGTAGCCGCGGCAGCTCGGGTCGCGCAGCGGGCGCAGGCGCGCGTCGACGCACGCGAGCTCGCGCAGGAACCGCAGGGGCGCCACGCCGCCGCGCGGCTCGCGGTCGTCGCCGCCGATCGAGGAGGTGGCGCCCACGAGCACGACGTTCGCGGGGTCGACCGCCTTGATCGCCGCGTAGGCCGAGCGGACCATCCGCCGGTAGAGGGCCGCCGAGCGCGGGCGGCCGCGCACCCACTGCGGCCGCAGGAAGCCGGGGTGATTGGGCTCGTTGTGGACCGTGTACATGCGCACGGCGGGCAGCCGGCCTGCGGGGGCGGCGGCCGCGGGCGGCGGCGGGCGGCCGCCGCCGAAGAGCCGGTCGAGGAGGGCGGCGTCGAGCGAGGGCGCCGCCGGCGGCACCACGGCGGGGCCCGGGCTGTAGGCGCCCGAGTAGCGGGTGGCGACGGCGCGGGCGAAGTGGCCGAGCTCGCCCGCATCGATCTCGCGCACGGCACGGCCGGGCCGCGCCTGGCGAGTGGCCCACAGCGGCGCCCAGAAGCCGACGTCGAGGTCGAGCGCGAGGCCGCGGGCGGTTGCGAGCCGGACGAGGGTGTCGAGGCGAGCCCACCCGCGCGGCGGGTACGCGGCGGGGTCGCCCGCGTCGAACGCCGGGCGGGCGCGGGAGTCGGCGGCCGGCGCGATCTCCGACCACACCGCCGTCGCGCGGACCCGGTCGACCCCCAGGCCGGCCATCGTGTCGAGCGTGGCGCCCACCTCGGCCGGCGGGCGGTGCAGGAGCAGCGCGTCGTCCTGCATGATCGTCTCCATCCGGGCGGCGGCGGACGCGCCGGACGGCAGGAGCGCGAGCGCGAGCGCGACGCCCGCGGCCACCGCCATGCACCGCCCGCGTCGTCCCGGCCTCTGCCCCATGGCGCGGGCCGGAGACTACCGGTGCGCCCGCGCCCTACCGCTCGTACGGGCCCGGGCGCCGCGGGTTGGCCGCGCTGGGGCTCGTCAGCCCTCCGCCCCGGCGGCGCCGGATGAAGTACATGATCA
>JAUJME010000299.1 GCA_030447005.1 Solirubrobacteraceae bacterium
TCGCCGACGTGCTCGAGCGCACCGGCGACGGGCCGCCGCAGCGCGAGATGGCCAATTCGGCGCAGCAGGTCGCCAACGTGCGCGGGGAGTTCCGGGTCGTGTCGGCGCCGCCTTCGGGCCCCGGCCTGCTGATCGACGACGTCCGCTACTCGGGCTGGACGCTGGCGATGGTCGGCGCCCAGTTGCGCCGCGCGGGCGCGGGGCCGGTCCACCCGCTCGTGCTGGCGCTCGCGGGCGCTTGAGGCGGATGAAGGTCAACGCCGGCTGATGAGGGTCCGGCGAGCCGGCACCAGGTGGCACGCCCCTGTGCGAGAGGCCGCTCGTGTCACATCGCGCCGCGGCGAGGAGCATCTGGTGACAGGGGCGGACGATCTCTCCGACCGTGTCACACCTGCCGGCGCCGGTGTCGCCCGCCCTCTCGCTAGGAGCCCACGCCGGCCAGCTCGGGCAGCAGCTCGCGCGCCGCGGCCTCGGCGGCCAGCCGCCGCTCGGGCACGAGCCCGAGCCGCGTGCGGCGGTCGAGCAGGTCGTCGAGGGTGAGCGCGCCCTCGTGCTCGATCCCGAACCGCAGCTCGGCGCCGCAGACCGGGATCCCCGGCGCGAGCGGCTCGAGCAGCTCCGGGCGCCCCCCGGCGAGCGCGGCCACCGCCGCCGCCTCGGCCCCGTAGCGGCGCACGAGTCGCGGCGCCACGTCGCCGCCCGCCGCAGCACCGCGCGCCCCCACCAGCGGGAGCCGGTGCGTCCGGCACCGCCCCGCCTGCACGCCGGGCCGCGCGGCGATCTCATCGACCGCGTCCTGGGCCATCCGCCGGTAGGTCGTCAGCTTGCCGCCGACCACGGTCAGCGCGCCCGTCGCGGGGTCCTCGAGGACGGCGTGGCGCCGCGAGAGGTCGGCGGTCTCGCCCTCCGCGCCGGCGAGCAGCGGCCGCAGCCCGGCGTGGCGGCCGACCACGTCGGCGGAGGTCAGCGTCACGTCGAGCGCGCGGCTGGCGTGGGCGAGCAGCTCGGCCTCCTCGGCGGCGTCGACGGGCGGCTCGTCGGGGATCGGACCGTCGAACGGGACGTCGGTGAGCCCGATCGTCACCAGACCGTCGCCGCGCGGAAGCGAGAAGATCCAGCGCGAGCGCCCGCCGGGCACGGAGACGTTGACCGCGGCGCGCGGGTCCGCGAGCCGCTCGGCGGGGACGACGAGGTGCGAGCCCTTGCTGGGGCGCAGCGCCACGCCGGCCGACAGCGCGCCCGCCCACACGCCGGCCGCCACCACGACGTGGCGCGCGCGGACCTCGAAGGCGGCGCCCGTCCTCCCGTCGCGGGCGCGCACGCCGTCGTCGAGCACCGCCTCGACCCCGGCGTAGGTGACGATCCGCGCGCCGTGGGCGGCGGCCGTCCGCGCGACGCCGAGTACGAGCCGCGCGTCGTCCTCGAGCTGGCCGTCCCAGTTGAGCATCGCGCCGCGCAGCCCCTCGGCGCGCAGGGCGGGCGCGAGGCGCCGGGCCTCGTGGGCCGAGATCACGCGCGGCGCCGGCAGGTCGCGCGCCCGCAGCCCCGAGGCGGCCCGCAGGCTGTCGCCGATCCGCATGCCGGTGCGGATCTTGGCCGCCGCGCGGTGGTCGACCGAGGCGTCGAGCGGGATCAGGAACGGCAGGGCGCGGACGAGGTGCGGCGCGGTGCGGCGCATGAGGATCGCCCGCTCGCGCGCGGACTCCCAGGCGAGGCCGAAGTCGTGGGACTCGAGGTAGCGCAGCCCGCCGTGCACGAGCTTGGAGCTCCAGCGGCTGGTCCCGTGGGCGAGGTCGCGCCGCTCGAGCAGGGCGACCGACAGGCCCCGCGACGCCGCGTCGAGCGCGACGCCGGCGCCGGTGATGCCGCCGCCCACCACGAGGACGTCGACCGCCTCGCCGCCGGCGAGCGCCTCGAGATCGGCCGCGCGGCGGGCGGCGTGCAGCGAGGTCGAGCCGAGCACGGTCACGGCACGGGCCTCAGGTAGGCGTCGAGCGCGATGGCGAGCTCGCCCCACGCGTCGAGATCGTCGTCGCGCTCGGCGTGGGCGCCGAGCAGGAAGCCGCGGGCGAGCAGCTCGACCGCGGCGGCGAGGGTCTCCGGCCGCTCGGAGCGGATCGAGCCGTCCTCGACGCCCCGCGCGATCTCCGCCGCGAGGCCGGCGATCACCATCCGCTGGACTTCCCCCAGGCGCTCGACGACGTACGGGAGCAGGAGCTCGGGGTCGACGTCGAGGATCCGCTCGAACAGCGGGTCGGCGCCGAGCATCCGGCCGCCGAGGACCGTCTGGGCCACCACCCGCTCGCGGCCGGTGGGGATCTCGGCCACCTCCGCCGACGCGCGCTCGATCACCCGGCCGAACTCGCGCGTCATCAGCGAGGAGAGCAGCGACGCGACGTCGGGGTGGCGGCGGTAGGCGGTCTGCCGGCTCACGCCGGCGCGGCGGGCGACGTCGGACATCGTCGTACGGCGGACGCCGACCGCCATGACGCTCGCGCGCGTGGCGTCGAGGAGGGGATCTTCGGCCTCGCCGTGACGATGTGACACTTCGTGTCTAACTGTAACGTCGCGGCCCGCCGCCGCACAAGGCCGCCGCATATCCTCTGGCGCGCGATGGCCACGCAGACCACCCGCTTCGAGCCCCAGGACGCAGAGCCGCGGATCTTCGCCCGCTGGTTCGAGTCCGGGCTCTTCCACCCCGAGCCGGAGGGCGACGCGGAGGAGAGCTTCTCGATCGCGATCCCGCCGCCCAACGTCACGGGCGCCCTGCACATGGGCCACGCGCTCAACGGCTCGATCCAGGACACGCTGATCCGCCACCACCGGATGCGCGGCCGGCGGACGAAGTGGATCCTCGGCACCGACCACGCCGGCATCGCGACCCAGACGCAGGTCGAGAAGCTGCTCAAGAGCGAGGGCACCGACCGCGAGGCGCTCGGCCGGGAGGCCTTCGTCGAGCGCGTGTGGCAGTGGCGCGAGCAGTACGGCTCGACGATCGTCGAGCAGTTCAAGCGGCTCGGCGCGTCGTGCGACTACGCCGACGAGCGCTTCAC
>JAUJME010000300.1 GCA_030447005.1 Solirubrobacteraceae bacterium
GCCGACGGGGTGCCGCGCACCGTCCTCTCGTGGCTCGTCATCCGCTACCTGTGGCTGGCGGGCGTCCCGGCCGGCCGGCTCGCCGCGCTCTACCGGCACATTCGTTAATCGTCCCTCGCCCCGAACGGGTATGACGGCGGGACCCCGTGAGCCGCTTTCCCCCGCGCCGGCAACCCAGAGCGGCGCCTCACCGGCGCTCGCCGCCGTCCCACTGGCCGATCCCCGCGGACTGATCGAGCGGCTCGACTCCGAGCCGCTCGAGCTCGCCTACCGCCCGATCGCCGACCTCGGGCGCGCCGTGGCGGCCGGCCACGAGGTGGTCCTGGGCTTCCCCGGCGGGCCCGGCGGGGGCGGCGGTCGCGACGACGCGGGCGGCGGCTACGCGACCCTCCGCCAGCTGGCGTCGTGCTGAGGCGGCTTCAGCGCCGGCGCTTGGCGACGACGACGCGCGCCGAGACGCGCCCCGCCAGGCGCTGCTGCGGGTCGCGGTAGGCCCGGCGCCCCTCGCCGCGCGCGCGGTCGACGAACAGCTCGACGCCGTCGTAGCGCTCGATCTCCTCGACGGCCTCGCGGAGCTCCGCGAGGCTCTGGGGCCCGACGTCGAGCGCCGACTCGTCGCGGCCGCGCCCCTCCTCGGACTCCTCCTCGCCCTCGAGGTCGATCGTGAGCTCGTCGAACAGCTCTTCGTCGCCGAAGTCGGACTCCTCCCCGCGCAGGATGATCCGGTGCGAGCCGCGGCTGAGGTCGGACGGCATCCGCAGCGGGATGCGCAGGACCTGCTTCGGCCCCCGGAGGCGCTGGACCGTCAGCCGGGCGGTGACGCGCTGCCCGGGGCGCACGCGCCGGGGGAGGCGCAGCTCGCGCATGTAGGCGAGATCGGCGCCGCGGCGCACGCGAATCCCAGCTTCCACGGAGGTGACGTGCAGCGCCCGCCCGGTGTAGCCCGTGATCAGGCTGAGGGCGGTCTCGAGGTCCGTGCCCGCGCCGGCCGCCACGATGTTCGTGACCTCGCCGCCCTCACCGGCGCCGCCTCCGCCCTCGCCGACGTAGCGGTTGCAGATCCTGAGCGGCTGCTTGAGCTCGCGCACGCCGATCTCCACGCACATGTCGCCCGTCACCCGCGCCGGCGAGCTGCGCAGGACGGCAGCGCCGGCCTGGGTGACCGCCAGCGGGCCGATCAGCGAGACGAGCGAGAGGCCGAGCGGGTCGTCGACGTCCGTCTCGTCGGCGACGTTCGCGCTGACCGACTCGCGCCGGCCGGTGTCCTCGTCGCGGGCGGTGGCGCGGACCGGCACCGTCCGCGGCAGGCCCCCGAGGCGGCCGACCACGGCGCTGAGCGCGTCGTTGGAGAAGGTGCCGATGTCGTGTGAGGCGGCCGCGAGCTTGTAGGTCGTGCCGATCTCGCCGAGCTGGTTCGGGTTGTTGATCACCCGGTAGACGTAGGCGTCCTGCATGAGCAGGCTGCGGCGGCCGGCGGCGTCGAGCTCGTGGCCGAAGCTCCACACGCGGTCGCCGTCGACGTAGGCCACCGTCCCGACCGCACCGATCGTCAGGTCGCCCGACGAGTAGCCGACGCCCACCGCCGAGCCGGGGCGCAGGGTCTGCGGCGGGAAGGACTTCAGCGGCCCGGGCGGCGCCGCGAGGATCGTCCGCCCGCGCTTGCGCGCCGCGCGCGAGAGCGCCGTGCTGAGGGGACGGGTGAGCCCGGAGACGGTGAGCGGCTCGGCGAGCTTGCGCGCCCGGCGCGTGACCCGCGGCCGGGCCCGCGCGCGGGCCGGCGCGTCGGGCGGGTTGCCGAGGATGGTCTCGATCGGCGTGGCGAGGGCGACCTTGCCGCCGAACTCGCCGATCGACTCCGAGATGGCGCCGGCGTTGGCCGACCGCCCCTCGGCGTCACGGCAGAAGATCGGCGAGCCCGAGAAGCCCGGCCCGATCCCCGTCGCGTCGACCGCCGGACCGGAGACCCGGATGAGGATGCGCGGACCGTCGACGCCGCCGCTGCCCTCGACGAGGTCGAGGATCTCGACGTCGAACGACGCCGGCTCGAGCCCGCGGACGACGGAGAGCGCGGAGCACGCCATCCCCGGCCGCAGCTCGGAGAGCGGCATGATCGGGTCGCCGGCGCGCGCGGGCGCGGCGAGCACGAGAGAGGCGAGAAGGCTCACCGCGAGAAGCGCAGGGCGACGCAAGGCGGCGGAGAGTAGCGCGGCGGGATGGTGTGAACGCCGGTAGGAGATGACCGCGTCTGAGCGCCTAGGCTTGGCGGGCAGGCTCTCCCCTGCGTCCGGTGCCCTTGGGGGGTGGTGTAATTGGCAGCCCGCGGGCCTTTGGAGCCCTGAAGTCCCGGTTCGAGTCCGGGCCCCCCAGTCCGCCGGACCTTCGCTTCTCTTCCATCCGCCTCTGTTGCGAACGTACGTTCGTATGAGGCGGCGGGCAAGGCGGGAGTCGAACGGACCCGGGGAGACACGGCAGACCGACCTCGCCTGGCTCGCCGGATTGCTCGAGGGGGAGGGCAGCTTCATGAGCGGCCCGCCCTCGTCGCCCCGGCTTCCCTCCGTGGTGATCTCGATGACGGACGAGGACGTCGTGGCCCGGGTCGCGGCGTTGTGGGGGCTGCGCTACGTCACTCTTCCTCCCCGCCGGTCGCACTGGGCGGTCTCCTTCATGGCGACGATCCGCGGGGCCAACGCCGTTGAGTGGATGCTCGCTCTGCGGCCACATCTCGGACGACGCCGTCAGGCGCAGGTCGATCGCGCCGTCGCCAGCTACGTGCCGCCGGCGCGGCGCGTCCTCGACGACGGGGGCGCGGCCACGGCGCTCGGGTGGCTGGCCGAGGGACAGTCCGTCCGCGAGGTCGCCGAGCGGCTCGGCACGAGCATCTGGACCATCTACGACCTGCGGCTCGGCCGGACGTACCGCCACCTCGAGCCCCATCCCGAGGAGCGCCGGGCCCGCCTCCTGCCCCGCGCCGCGTGACCGGCACCGCGCCTTCTACGATGCCCCGGTGAGCGCCCCCACGGTCGTCATCCTGGCCGCCGGCGAA
>JAUJME010000037.1 GCA_030447005.1 Solirubrobacteraceae bacterium
GGCTTCATCGCGTCGATGACCGCGAGGACGAGCTTCTTGCTCACCGCAGGATCCGCAGCCCGGCGTACTTCTCGCCCTGCCGCCGCCGGCCGCCGGTGAGCAGGACGGCCAGGCCGGCGACCACGAGCAGCGCGAGCGGCGGGAACAGGATCGAGAGGCCGGCGGCGGCCAGCGCGGCGCCCTCGGCGTAGACCGGCAGCGCGCCCTGCGCCTGCGAATCGAGGCGGCGGCGGACGCGCTCGAAGAGCGAGCGGGCGGCGACGTAGCCCAGCGCCGCGCAGGCGGCGCCCACGAGGAGCCCGACGATCGCCGGGTTGCCGCGGTCGGCGACCGAGCCACCGGCCTCCAGCGCGCCGAGGACGATCGCCAGCGCGCCGAGCACGAGCGGGATGCGCAGCCGCTCGCCGCCGCGGCGGTGGGCGACGTCGAGCAGCGCGACGGCGGCGACCACGCCGAGCAGGAACGGCCAGCCCTCCAGGAACGCGAAGTCCGTGCCGCCGAAGTCCAGGCCGACGTTGCGGGCGGCGAGCGCGCCCGCGAGCAGCACCGGGAGGAACGGCCGGATCCCGATGGCGGCGGCCAGCCCGGCGCCTTGGAGGAGGTCGAGGAGGAAGTCCATCGTTCGAGAGAGCGCTCGGCGGCGGGCGGGCGCGCCGGAGCGACGCCTGAAGATAGCTGGCCCGCGGAGCGCGTCAGCCGGCTAGCCGCTCGAGCGCCGCGCGGGCGGCGGCCTCGGCGGCCTCGGCCGCCTCGAGCCGCTCCCGGGCATCCGCCGCGGCGGCCTCGGCCTCCTCCAGCCGCTGCCGCGCCGCCTCGGCGCGCCGGGCGGCGGTGGCGCGGTCGCCCTCGGCGGCTTCGAGGTCGCGCTGTGCCGCGAGGCGGGCGTCGCGGCGGCGGCGCTCCTCCTTGGCCTTCGACGGCGCCGGCTTCTTGGCCGCCGGCTTGGGCCTGGGCTTCTCGCCCGCCGGCGCGGGGGTCGGCGCGGCCTCGGCCGGCCCGCTCGCCCGCCGGCCGGCCACCCGCTCGCGCAGCTCGCCGTCCACCGACGCCGCGGTGAAGGTCTCGATCGCCTCCTGGACGGTGGCCTCGCCGAGCTCCTTCCCCTTGCCGGTCAGCAGCCCGCGCAGCGCTTGGGAGACGGGGCCGAGGGCGTCGCGCCGCCGGGCCATCGCGGCGCGCAGCCGCGCCGGGTCGCCCTCGCCGGCCATCACGGCGTCCTGCGCCGCGATCAGCTCGTCGCCCGCCGCCCACAGCGCGCGGACCGGCGCCGGCTGGCTGCGGACGACCTGCGCGACCGCCCAGTCGGCCTGGCTCGGCCGCCGCAGCGCGGCGACCTCCCTGGCCTCCTCCCGCCGCTTCTGGGCACGCAGCTCCTTGGCGAGCGCGTCGCGGGCGGCGACGAACTCCTCGTTCGGCAGGCCGTAGAGCGCGTCGATGCGCTCCTCGACGTCGGCGGCGGCCATGGCGCGATGGGTACCCCGCCCGCCCGCGCCGGTAGCGTTGCCCGGACCCATGGCCGACCGGCCCCGCTCCACCACCCGCGACCTCGAGCGCTACGCCGGGCTCTTCGCGACCCGCACGCAGGGGATGAAGTCCTCGGCGATGCGCGACCTGATGGCGGTCACCGCGCGCCCGGAGATCATCTCGCTGGCCGGCGGGCTGCCCGACACGAGCACCTTCCCGCCCGAGCTGATGGCCTCGCTCATGGCGACGGTCGCCGACGAGGCCTGCGCCCGCGCGCTGCAGTACGGGCCGACGGAGGGCTCTGAGGAGGTGAAGGCCTGCATCGCGGAGGTGATGGCCGCCGAGGGGATGCGCGTCGACCCGGAGGACCTGCTGGTGACCACGGGCGGCCAGCAGGTGATCGACCTGGTCTGCCGCGCCCTGCTCGACCCGGGCGACGTGGTGATCGCCGAGGGCCCGACCTACCCCGGGGCGGTCCCCTCCTTCGGCGCGTTCGAGGCCGACGTCGTCCAGGTCGCGATGGACGCCGACGGCATGCGCATCGACGCCATGGAGGCCGAGCTCGCGCGCCTCGACGCCGAGGGCCGGCGGCCGAAGTTCATCTACACGATCCCCTCCTTCCAGAACCCGGGCGGGGTCACCATGTCGCTCGAGCGGCGGCGGCGGCTGGTGGAGATCGCCCGCGAGCGCGAGATCCTCGTCCTCGAGGACAACCCGTACGGCCTGCTGCGCTACGAGGGCGAGCCGCAGCCTACCCTGCGCTCGCTCGACGGCGGCGACTACGTGATCTACCTCGGGACGTTCTCGAAGATCCTCTCCCCCGGTCTGCGGCTGGGCTGGGCCAGCGCGCCGCGCCCGGTGCTCGAGAAGCTCAACCTCGGCAAGCAGGGCGCCGACCTCTGCTCGTCGTCCTTGGGGCAGGCGTTCGTGACGGCGTACTTCGCCACGCGCGACTGGCGCGCCTACCTCGCCGACCTGGTCGAGCTCTACCGGCGGCGGCGCGACACGATGCTCGAGGCGCTGGCCGAACACTTCCCGCGCGAGGCGATGTGGACGCGCCCGGCCGGCGGCCTGTTCATCTGGGCGACGCTGCCCGACTACATCGACACGACGGACCTGCTGGCCCGCGCACTGCGCGAGCACGTCGCCTTCGTCCCCGGCCGCGCCGCCTACCTCGACGGCCGCGGCGGCTCGGAGATGCGGCTGAACTTCTCGGGGGTCGGCGAGGACGACATCCGCGAGGGGATCCGGCGCATCGGCCGGGTCGTGCGCGAGCAGGTCGAGCTCTACGGCACGCTGACCGGCGCCCCCGCCGTCACGCCACGCGCGCCCGCCGCGCCGCCGGAGGCCACCGATCCGGGCGCGCGCGTCCTGCCACTGCGGCGGGCGTCGCGATGAGCCGCGTCGCGGTCCTCAAGGGCGGGCGCTCCTTCGAGCGTGCCGTCTCGCTGAAGTCCGGCGCGCGGGTCGAGGACGCGCTCGAGCGACTGGGCCATGAGCCCATCGCCATCGACGCGGGCCACGACCTCGTCGACCGGCTGCTCGCCGACCGCCCCGACGTGGCGTTCGTGGCGCTGCACGGGCCCGAGGGCGAGGACGGCACGGTGCAGGAGCTCCTCGAGCTGGTCGGCATCCCCTACACCGCGTCGGGCCCCTCGGCCTGCATCCGCTGCACCGACAAGGTGCTCGCCAAGCACCTCATGCGCGACGCCGGGATCCCGACGCCCGACTTCTTCGCCTTCAACGAGACGGCGTTCAAGGAGCTCGGCGCGGCGGCCGCGCTGCCCGCGATCGAGGAGCGCCTCGCCTTCCCGATCGTCGTCAAGCCGGCCGGCGGCGGCTCGGCGCTCGGGATCGGCTTCGCGCGCGAGGCGTCCGCGGTGCCGGGCGCGATCATCGCCGGGCTCTCCTACGACACGAAGATCCTGCTCGAGCGCCACGTGGCCGGGCGCGACCTCGCCGTGTCGGTCCTCGAGGGCCCCGGCGGCGCGCAGCCGCTGCCGGTCGTCGAGGCGATCCCCCGCGATGGCGACTTCTACGACTTCGACGCCCGCTACGAGATCGGCCGCACCGACTTCACCTGCCCGGCGGCGCTCGACGAGGAGACGACGTGGCGCGCGCAGGAGCTCGCGCTGCGCGTCTACGAGCTGTTCGGCTGCTACGGCTTCGCCCGCGTCGACCTCATGCTCGAGGAGGCGACGGGCGAGCTCTACGTCCTCGAGGCCAACGCGATCCCGGGTCTGACCGAGACCTCCCTGCTCCCGCAGGCCGCCGAGGCGGCCGGGATCGGCTTCGACGCGCTCGTCGAGCGGGTGCTTCAGCTGGCCGAGGCGCGAAGCCTCGGCTGACCCCGCCGGCTCGAGGCCCCGCCGGAGCGGGGCCTTGGGGCCGGGATCAGGCCCAGCTCCTACAGCTAGCGCGCCGCCACCTGTAGGCGGCCGCGCTGCGCCTCGTTCGAGAGCCAGCCCCCGTCCTCCTGACGTGCGATGAACCGAGCCAGGCGCTGGCGGTCGGAGAGAGGCATCGTCGCCGCCGTCTGGTTGAAGGTGCGGACGGCTTCCCCGTCGGCGAACGCGAGCTGGCCCAGGACGTCGCCAGCCATCGTCTCCGTCCGGTCGAGGACGCCCGTGATGCCTTCGGCGGTCAGCCGTCCCCGTCGAGCGGGTTCGAATTTCGCGAGCACGCCGAGGACCGTCTGGTAGGCGCCGTAGTCCTCCTGGTCGCTGAGTGTCTCCAGGACGGCGTGGAACACCTCATCGGGCTCATCGCCGCCCACCCCGAGGAGCATTTCGATGAACCGGTTGAACCGCCGCTCGGCCTCGTCGAGGTCGGCCTCCGGATCGTCGTCCTGGGCGATCACCGCGACGTCCAGCAGCTCCCGCCGCCATTCATCGAAGTCGCTCACATCGCGAAGGCTCCCGCACGCACGGCCTGTCGCAGGTCCTCCGAGCGGCCGCGATCTCCGGCGGCTCCCCGCCTACTCCCCCGCGAAGTCCTCCGGCGTGACCTGGTCGAGGAAGTCCTTGAACTTGTCGACGACCTCCTCGGTGTCCTCGACCTCGTGCTCGAACTCGATCGCGGACTCCGCGATGACCTCCTCGGCGGCGAAGATCGGCGCGCCGGAGCGGACGGCGAGGGCGAGGGCGTCCGACGGCCGGGAGTCGATCTCCACGTCGCGGCCGTTGACGCTCAGGGTGATCTGCGCGTAGAAGGTGTTCTCGCGCAGCTCGGTGACCGAGACCCGGGTGCAGTTGACCTCGAGCTCGCCGAGCATCTCGAAGAGCAGGTCGTGGGTCATCGGGCGCGGGGTGGAGGCGCCCTGGAGCTTCATCAGGATCGCCGCGGCCTCCGGATGCCCGATCCAGATGGGCAGGAACTTGTTCGTGTCGACGGCCTTGAGCAGCACGATCGGCTGCTTGCCGACCATGTCGAAGCTCACGCCGTAGATGACCATCTCCTGCAAGTCCGCCGCTCCTCGGTGGGGTCCGGGCCGAGTCAGTATAGGCGGGGGTCCGGGCCGGTCCGGGAGCCTCAGCGACCCAGTCCGAAGCGGCCGGAGCGCAGCACGCGCGCCTGCGCCGCCACGATCAGCGCGGTCAGCGCGAAGAGGGTCAGCGTGACCGTCGCGGCGTACCCGTAGCGGAGCTCCTCGAAGGCCGCGTCGTAGATGAACTGGGGCAGGAAGAGGGTCGCGCGGTCCGGTCCGGTGCCCGTGACGATCAGGGCGGGGACGAAGGAGACCTGCAGCGCGAAGGCGGTGTCGCGGAAGGCGAGGAGCGCGAGCGTGGGGCGCATCAGCGGCAGCGTCACCCGCCGCAGCGTGTGGCCGGTCCCCGATCCCTCCAGGCGCGCGAGGTCGTAGAGCTCCTCGGGCAGCTCCTGGCGGGTCGCCAGCGCGACCACGAACCCCTCCCCCACCGTGAACGCCGCGATGATGACGACCGAGGCCATCGCGCCGGCCGGGGTCGACAGCCACTCGGGCTCGGGCAGCCCGAGCCCGCCGAGCAGCGCGTTGACCGGCCCGTAGACCGGGTTGAGCAGGAACAGGAACAGCAGCGCGAACGCCACGTCGGGGACGACGGTCGGCAGGTAGACGGCGGTCCGCTGCGCCGCCCGGCCGCGCGCGCGGCGGTGCAGGAGCAGCGCCATCCCGACCGCCGCGAGCAGCCGCAGCGGCACGGCCAGCGCGAGGAACAACAGCGAGTTGAGCAGCGCGGTGCGCAGGATCGGGTCGTCGATCAGCTCCCCGAAGTTGTCGAGTCCGGTGAAGCGCGGGCTCGTGAGCAGGTCGTACTCGGTCAGCGAGAGGGCGAAGGTCAGCCCGGCGGGCAGGACCACCAGCAGCGCCCCCCCGACCAGGTACGGCGCCAGCAGCAGCAGCGCCCCGCGGTGGCGGATCACCGCGCCTCGCCCGTGGCCGGGTCGAACAGCCGCACGGCGGCGGGGTCGACGGCGAGCGAGACCTCGGCGCCCGCCGGCTCGGGGCGGCCGGCGTCGACCCGGGCGACGAGCCGCAGCTCTCCTGCCCGCAGGTGCCAGAGGCGCTCGTGGCCCGCCGCCTCCGCGCGCTCGAGCGTCGCGCGCAGCGCCCCTGCCGGGTCGGGTTTCACGTGCTCGGGCCGGATCCCGACGGTCACCGCGCCGGCGGTCGCGCCCGCCGGCGCGGGGATCCGCAGCGGCGGCGCCTCGACCGCCCCGTCGCGGACCGCGCCGGGCAGCAGGTTCATCGGCGGCGTCCCGAGGAAGGCGGCCGCCCACGCGGTCGCCGGGCGGTCGTAGATCGCCTCCGGCGTCCCGGACTGCTCGAGGCGCCCGTCGCGGAGGATCGCCACGCGGTCGCCGAGCGAGAGCGCCTCGGCCTGGTCGTGGGTGACGTGGACCATCGTCAGCCCCTCCTCGTCGTGGAGCCGGCGCAGCTCCGCGCGCGTCTCGTGGCGCAGCTGGGCGTCGAGGTTGGAGAGCGGCTCGTCGAGCAGCAGCGCCGCGGGGCGGCGGACGAGCGCCCGCGCGAGCGCGACCCGCTGGCGCTCACCGCCCGACAGCCGGTCCGGCGTCCGCTCGAGCAGGCCGGAGAGGCCCAGCCGCTCGGCGGCGGCGCGCGCCTGCGCCCGGCGCTCCTGCGACCGCACGCCCCGAGCGGCCATGCCGAACGCGATGTTGTCGGCGACCGTCAGGTGGGGGAACAGGGCGAAGGACTGAAAGACCATCGCGACGTCGCGCTGGGCCGGCGGCACGGGCGGCGCGCCTCCGCCGGCCACCAGCCGCTCGCCGATGCGGATCTCCCCGGCGTCGAGCGGGTCGAGGCCGGCGAGCACCCGCAGCAGCGTGGTCTTGCCCGACCCCGACGGCCCGACGACCGCCAGGAGCTCCCCGTCGGCGACGTCGAGGTCTACGCGGTCGACCGCCGGCCGCTCGCCGTGGCGCCGGACGATCCCCCGCAGGCTCAGAGGCGCCAGCGCCGGCTCCCGGTGCTCTAGAAGAGGCCGGCGGTCTCGGCGCGGATCCGCGCGATCGCCGCCTCGACGCTCAGCTCGTCGTAGTAGGCGCGCTTGAACGCCAGGGAAGCCGCGTCCTCGATCCGCGGCCACTCGCGGTTGTTGGGCAGCCGCCGCAGCTCGGGGATCGCGTCGAGGAAGACCCGGCTCGAGCGCGGTTTGGCGGCCGGGTCGAGGAAGTCGGGCGACTCGGCCACCGAGCGCAGCGACGGGACGATCCGCCCGCCGCGCGCCAGCAGCCGCTGGCCCTCGGGCCCGCCGGCGAACTCGGCGAACCGCCAGGCCTCGGCAGCGCCTTCGCCCCTGGCCAGGCAGAAGGCGTCGGAGTGCAGGACGGAGACGTCGACCTCCGCCCGCGGGAAGGGCGCGACGTCCCAGTCGAAGCCCTCGATCGTGCGGAAGGCGGGCACCTCGCGCCGCGAGGAGAAGAACATCCCCAGCTGCCCGGCGATGAACCGCTCGTCGAGCCCTTGGGCCTCGATGGCGGCCTCGGTCGGCGTGAGGTCCTCGCGGTAGACGTCGAGGAAGCGCCCGATCCCCTTGCGCGCCTGCGGCGTGTCGAACGTGTAGCCCTTCGGGTCCGAGTCGTCGTCGGTGAGCTCGCCGCCCGCCGACCAGATGAAGGGCGCGAGCCGGATGATCCCCGGGTCGAGACCGACCGCCTGGGTCGTATTCTCCGGATCGCTGCCGCGGAGGGCGTCGCGCAGCTCGCGCGCAGTCCGCATGAAGTCGTCGTAGGTCCAGTCCGGCGCGGGGTCCTCGAGCCCCGCCTTCTCGAAGATCTCGCGGTTGAAGTAGACGACGAGGCTCGAGGCGTTCTGCGGCAGGCACTTGAGCTCGCCGCCCTTCGTGAAGGCCTCGAGCGGCGAGCGGAAGTAGTCGCCGGCCTTCAGGGCCTCCGAGCGCTCGAGCCGTGGCCCGACGGGATCGAGGACGCCGCGGGCCTCGTAGGAGCCGAAGTTCCGGTAGTTGAGCAGGAAGACGTCAGGCGGCCGGCGCGCGGCGAACGAGGTCGTCAGCTTGGCGAGGTGGGAGTCGCGGTCGGGGATCGCGACGAGGTCGACGGTGATGCCGGTGCGGCGCTTGAACGCGGCGGCGACCTCGCGGTAGACCTCGGCCTCTTCGGCGTCGCCGAAGAACTGGAAGGAGACGCGGCGGTCGCCTTCCGCGGCCGAGCCGTCGCCGGCCCCCGGCTCGCCGCCCCCGCACGCCGCCGCGCCGAGCGCGAGCCCCAGCGCCGCCAGGAGCCATCCGATGGACCTCAGCGCCCGAGCCATCCCGCCCCTCGTGTCGTCGACAGAAACGAGCGCTGCGCGACCGCGAACGCCGCGATCGCCGGAACCGTCGCGACGAGCGCCCCGGCCATCAGCACTCCGAAGTCCGTGGGCTTGAGCTCGGCCAGCGCCCGCAGACCGAGAGGCAGCGTATAGCGGTCGGAATCGAACAGGTACAGCAGCGGGTCGATGAAGTTCCCCCAGTGGACGACGAACGCCAGCGCCGCGACGGCGAAGGCGGTCGGCCGCGTGAGGGGGACGCCGACCCGCCGCCACACCCCCGCCGAGCCGAGCCCTTCCAGGCGCGCGGCGTCGTAGAGCTCGGGCGGCACGCGCCGGAAGCTCCAGTAGAAGAGGAGCACGAAGAGCGGCGAGGTGCCCATCACCGCCGGGGCGATCAGCGGCACGTACGTGCCGGTCAGCCCCGCCTCCGCGAACAGGACGAAGCGCGGCACCCACAGCGCCGCGGGCGGCACGACGAGCAGGATCAGCGACGCGGCGATGAGCAGGCGGCGGGCGCGCGGGGGCAGCAGGAGCAGCCCGAAGCCCGCCGCCGACGCGCAGACCACGGTGAGCGGCACGGCGATCGCGACCACGATCAGCGAGTTGCCGAGCTGGCGCCAGAGCGGCACGAGGTCGAACGCGGCGCCGAAGGCCCGCAGCGACGGCTCGGCCGGCAGCAGCTCGAAGCCGGTCGGCGCGATCGTGCCCGGCCCGCGGAGGGCGCCGAGGAGGAGGAAGGCGAGCGGCAGGGCGAAGGCCAGCGGGGCGAGGACCTCGGCGACGCGGCGCAGCGCGGGCATCGCGGCAGCCTAGGCGCCGGGCGGGCGGCGCCTACTCGAGCTCGAGGACGAGTTGCGGCCGCTGCGCCGCGACGGCTTCCTTCGACGAGTAGTCCGCGCCGTCGCTCGACGGGGACGTGACCCGGATGGCGTACGCGCCGTCACCCGTCACGAGGGATCGCACGTCGACGTCGTACCACCGGCCCTCCGCAACCGCGCCGAGGGTCGCGAACGGCGTGGCGCCGGCGGCGGGAGCCGTGTTCCACGTGACGGTCCCCTCGCTCCAGCCGGTCTGGGTCGTCCTGAACTCTCCACCGGCCGGAGAGGGGTTGACGTTGTAGAGCCGGAGGCGCGCGCCGACGATGCGGCGGTCGCCGACGCCCGACACGTCGAAGCGCATGAGGAACTCCTCCTTCGTGTCGGCGTCCACCTCGAGCCGGGAGCTCGTGCCGTAGTTGGCGTCGGGGGAGTTGAGATGGATCGACGCGTCGGCCGCCGGCGCAAAGGTGAGCGTCGGCACCACCTTGACCGTCACCGGCTCCGACCTCGCCGAGCGGTTGCCGGCCGCGTCGATCGAGGCGACGCGGTACTCGTACGTCGACCCGCGGACGACGGTGGTGTCGCGGGCCGAAGCCCGCGGCACCGTCATGATCTCCACGCCGTCGCGGAAGACCGCGTAGCCCGCGACGCCGTCATCGTCCGTGCTCGCCGTCCAGTTCAGCGCGACCGTGCCGTCCTCGGAAGCGCCTCGCAGGCTCGTCGGGACGGACGGCGCCTGCGCGTCGGGAAGGCTGCCGGCACAGGTGTCGGCCCCCTTGTCCCCGAAGGTCCAGCCCGTCGCCGGCTCGTAGCTCCACTCGTAGCCGGTGGGCGTGAGCTCGAGGAAGAGGGCGCCGAAGCTGCTGCTGTCGCGGGCGCCGCTGTTGCGCGCCACGTCGGGCGCCTCGTAGTGGTTGCGGCCTCCGGTCCCCACGGTGAACTGACGGATCCCGCGCTCCCTGTCCGGCTCCCCGGTCGGCGACTGCCGGCCGAACCGCTCGTAGAAGTGCTCGTGGCCGTTGAGGATGACGTCGGTCCCCGCGTCGTAGAGGACCTGCCAGAACGGGCGCATCTCCTCGATCCGGTACCTCCCGGAGGAGTAGAGCGGGTGGTGGAAGTAGGCGAGGGTGCAGGCGTTCGGGTGCGCCGCCAGATCCGCCTTCAGCCAGTTCATCTGCGGTGAGCCGGCCCCGCACCCGCCGATCTGGTTGCAGTTCGAGTTGAGGGCCACGATGTGCCAGCCGCCCAGGTCGTAGGAGTACCAGCCCTCGCTGCGCGCGCCGGCCGGCCCGTTGGCGTTCCCCGCTCCGTTGAAGTAGTCGAAGTAGCCCGCTGCGGCGGGGGTCTGGTACTCGTGGTTGCCCACGGCCGGATGGGTGCGACCCTTGAAGCGGCCCCAGCTCGGGTGGTAGGACAGATTGAACTTCTCCAGCGTCGCGTCCTGGTACTGGAGGTCGCCCACCGGCAGCACCGCGACCGGGTCGCGGTTGAGGATGAGGTCGGACGTCGCCATCTGCTGGCAGTAGTCGCGGGAGTAGCTGCCGTCCCAACCGGAGACGGTGGGGTCGCAAGCGATGTCCGCCGAGGTCGCGATCTCGACCGTCGGCTCGGGGGTCGGCGCGGGAGTCGGCTCAGGGGTCGGCTCAGGCGTCGGCTCCGGGGTCGGCTCAGGCGTCGGCTCAGGCGTCGGCTCCGGGGTTGGCTCAGGCGTCGGCGCGGGAGTCGGCTCAGGCGTCGGCTCAGGCGTCGGCGCGGGAGTCGGCTCAGGCGTCGGCTCAGGCGTCGGCTCAGGCGTCGGCTCCGGGGTAGGCGTCGGCTCCGGGGTAGGAGTCGGAGC
>JAUJME010000001.1 GCA_030447005.1 Solirubrobacteraceae bacterium
AGCGTGCGGATGGCGGCCTTGCCCTTGGTGCCGTAGCCGCAGACGATCGTGTGGTCCTTCAAGCGTCTCCTCCAGACTCGCTCGCGGTAGGCGTTGCGGGTGCCCGCCGCGAGCACCTCGACGGTGGTGCCGATCAGGATGATGAGGAACAGGATGCGCGCGGGGGTGATGAAGAGCGTGGTGACCAGCCGCGCCTGGTCGGTGACCGGGATGACGTCGCCGTACCCGGTGGTCGTGATGGAGACCGTCGCGTAGTAGAAGCAGTCGAGCAGCGTGACGGCGTTGCCGGCCGCGTCGCGGTAGCCGTCGCGGTCGAGGTAGGCGAGCATCGCCACGAAGACGATGAGCGCCAGCGCGAGCGCCAGCCGCCGGGAGAGCCCCTCGAGCGGCCCGGTCTCGCCGCGGGGCAGCCGGACGCCCGACGGTGGGAGCGCCTCCTCCGGGTCGGCCATCTGTCCCCCACCCTTCACGGCGCGGGATCATGACGGCTCGGACCGCCGGAAACGTCCGATCCGGCGCTTAGGTTCCGCCCCATGCCGCCGCTCATCACCCGCGAGGAGGCCCTGCGCCTCGGAGCCCTCGAGGACCACGCCGAGATCGAAGCGCTGATCGAGCGCGCCTGGCAGGCCCGGGTCGAGCACTTCGGCGACTCCACCGACATGTGCTCGCTGGTCAACGCGAAGTCGGGCGGCTGCGCGGAGGACTGCGGCTTCTGCGCCCAGTCGCGGTTCGCCGAGGCCGAGACGCCGATGCACGCGATGATGGAGCCCGAGCAGATCCTCGAGCACGCGCGGGCGGCCGAGGCGGCGGGCGCGCACCGCTTCTGCATGGTCACCCAGGGCCAG
This sequence comes from Solirubrobacteraceae bacterium, assembly GCA_030447005.1. The sequence goes on from JAUJME010000001.1 coordinate 846, forward strand.
GGGCTCTCCAAGCGCGACTTCGCGAAGATTCTCGAGGGCGCCCGGCTCGTCGCCGAGGAGACGAACCTCAAGCGCTGCGCCTCGATCGGCCACATGAGCGTGGCGCGGGCCAAGGCGCTGCGCGAGGCGGGGATCCAGCGGGTCCACCACAACGTCGAGACGGCGCGCTCCTACTACGACGAGGTCTCGACCACCGTGCAGTACGAGGGGCGCATCCGGACGATCGACGCGGTGCTCGAGGCGGGGCTCGAGACCTGCGTGGGCGGCATCCTCAACCTTGGCGAGTCGCGCGAGCAGCGCGTCGAGATGGCCTTCGAGCTCGCCGCGCTCAACCCGACGAGCGTGCCGATCAACCTGCTCAACCCGCGGCCGGGGACCAAGTTCGGCGACCGCGAGTTCATGGACCCCTGGGAGGCCGTGAAGTGGATCGCGATCTTCCGGCTGATCCTCCCCGACGCCCTGCTGCGGCTCTGCGGCGGCCGCGTCGAGAACATCGCCGAGCTCCAGGAGCTGGCGGTGGAGGCGGGCGTCAACGGCGTGATGATGGGCAACTTCCTCACGACGCTCGGCAACACGCCGGAGGAGGACCGCGCGATGTTCGAGCGGCTCGGGCTCAACGTCGCGCGCCAGCCCGACAACGGCGCCCGGCCACGCCCCGACAACCGCTCGGGCTGGCTCGAGGGCGAGACGCCCGACGTGGTCGAGGAGTTCCTGGCCGGCGCCGGCGCCGCGGGCGAGGGGCGCGCGCTCAACGTGACCCTGTGGGATCCGTCGACGCAGCTGCGCTTCAAGCCGAAGACGTCCGTGCCCCCCAGGCCGGACGGCGCCCCGAACCGCGGCCTGGCGGCCGCGTAGTGCTCGACCTCCAGGCGCGCCTCGACGAGCTCGCCGAGCTCGGGCTCTCCCGCCGCATGCGGCTGGTCTCCGGCCCGCAGGGGCCGCGCGTGGTCCTCGACGGCAAGCCGGTGCTGCTGCTGTGCTCGAACAACTACCTCGGCCTCGCCGACCACCCGCGGGTGCGCGAGGCGGCGGCCGACGCGGCGCTGCGCTGGGGCGCCGGCTCGGGATCCTCGCGGCTCGTGTCGGGGAACATGACGCTGCACCGCCGGCTCGAGGAGCGCCTCGCGGCGTTCAAGCGCTCCGAGGCCGCGCTGCTCTTCGGCTCGGGCTACCTGGCCAACATGGGGCTCGTCCCGGCGCTCGCGCGGCGCGGCGAGGTCGTCTTCTCCGACGCGCTCAACCACGCCTCGATCATCGACGGCTGCCGGCTGGCCGGCGCGGAGACCTTCGTCTACGAGCACAACGACGCCGAGCACCTCGAGTGGGGCCTGCGGCAGGCGGAGGGGCGCGGCGCGCTCATCGTCACCGACGGGGTCTTCTCGATGGACGGCGACGTCGCCCCGCTGGTGGAGATCGTCGAGCTGGCGAAGCGATTCGGCGTGCGCACCATGGTCGACGAGGCGCACGGCACGGGGGCGATCGGCCCGGGCGGACGCGGCGCGGTCGCCGAGGCGGGGCTCGAGGGCGAGGTCGACGTGCTGGTCGGCACGCTCGGCAAGGCGCTCGGCTCCTACGGCGCGTTCGTATGCTGCGACCGGACGATGGCCGAGTACCTGGTCAACTCGGCGCGCTCGCTCATCTTCTCGACCGGGCTGCCCCCGACCGCGCTGGCCGGCGCGCTCGCCGCGCTCGACCTGCTCGAGGAGCAGCCGCGGCGGGTGGCGAAGCTCCAGGCCAACGCCGCCGTGCTGCGGTACGAGCTCGCGCGCGAGGGGTTCGAGGTCGCCGGGTCGAGCACCCAGATCGTCCCGCTGGTGGTCGGCGAGGCCGACCGCGCGGTGCGGATGGCCGAGGCGGCGATCGAGGGCGGCGTCTTCGCCCAGGCGATCCGCCCGCCCACCGTCCCGCCCGGGACCTCGCGGCTGCGGCTCGCGGTGATGGCCTCGCACACGAAGTCCGAGCTGCGCGAGGCGGCCCGGGTCCTCGGCCGCGCGGCGCTGCGGGCCGGCTTCCGCCCGGGGGCCGGGGTGCCGGCCGCGGCGGCGTCCGCCGCGCTGCCGCGGGCGGCCTAGCGGCGGCGGCCCGTGCGCGGGCTCTTCGTCACCGGCACGGACACCGGGGTCGGCAAGACCGTGGTGGCGGCGGCGGTCGCTGCCGCGCTGCGGGCGCGGGGGGAGCGCGTCGCGGCGTTCAAGCCGGTCCTCACCGGGCTCGACGAGCCCCCCGAGCCGGGCTGGCCGCGCGACCACGAGCTGCTCGCCGCGGCGGCGGGGATGCCGGACCCCGACGCCGTCGCGCCGCACCGCTTCGGCCCGCCGGTCTCACCGCACCTGGCCGCCGAGCTGGCCGGCGAGCGGCTCGAGCTGGCCGAGCTGGTGGCCGGCGCGCACGCGTCGGCCGCGCGCGCCGACGTCCTGGTCTGCGAGGGCGTCGGCGGACTGCTCGTCCCGCTCTCGGCAGACCACTCCGTCCGCGACCTGGCCGCCGCGCTCGGCCTCCCGGTGCTCATCGCCGCGCGACCCGGGCTCGGGACGATCAGCCACACGCTGCTCACGCTCGAGGCCGCGCGCGCCGCCGGCCTGCGCGTCCGCGCGGTCGTCCTCACCCCGTGGCCGGCCGAGCCGAGCGTCATGGAGCACTCCAACCGCGCGACGATCGCCCGCCTGGGCGGCGTGGCGGTCCACGCGCTGGCGCCCGTCGCGGCGGGCGAGCCCGGGCTGCTCGCCGCCGCGGCGGCCGGGCTGCCGCTGGCGGAGTGGGTTCCCCCTCAGCCGCCCTCGCCGGCGGCGTAGGAGACGATCGACTTGTCGATGAGCCACTCCACCGGCGCGCGGTCGTCCGTGTAGACCTCGCCGCCGCGCAGTCGCGGCCCCATCCGGGCGGCGACGCCCTCGGCCAGCGGCCGCAGGTCGGCCGGCAGCTCCGCCGCCGCGGCGCGGACCTTCGCCGGCGACACGGTCTGCTCGGAGGCCACCACCAGCGTGTTGACGTCCTCGATGGGGTCGCGCATCACGTTTCCGAAGACGCTCGCCACCGTCGTGGAGAGGACCTGCTCGAGCCGGTCGGAGCCCTCGGGGTGCCCGACGTTGACGATCACCACGCCGCCCGGGTTCAGCCGGTCGCGGGCCAGCTCGAAGAACTCTCGGGTGGTGAGGTAGAACGGGATGTAGGGCTGGCGGTAGGCGTCGACGAGGATGGCGTCGTAGCGGCGGTCGGTCCGGCGCAGGAACGGCCGCGCGTCCTCGGCGAACAGCCGCAGCCCGGGCCGGTCGCGGAGGTCGAAGTACTTACGGCCGATCTCGTTGAGCTCGCCGTCGATCTCGACCCCGTCGATCGCCGTGTCGGGGAAGTACTTGCCGTAGGCGCGCGCCGTCGTCCCCGCGCCGTTGCCGAGGATCGCCATGGAGCGCGGCGGCCGGCCGAGCGCCGCGATCGGCTCGATCAGGTAGCCGTCCCACACGTTGTCGGTGAGCACGGTGTCCGGGCGGAAGACGGAGTGGACCGCCTGGCCCTCGTTGAGCTCGAGGTGGCGCTCGCCGTCCGGGTACTCGACGACCCGCGCGTACTGGTGGGTCGTGTCCTCCTCGTAGACGACGCGGCCGTCGCCGCTGGTGGCGCCCTTGACCACCCCGACCGGCACGAGCAGCAGCGCGGCGACCCCCACCGGCACGATCGCGCCGCGGCGCCCGACGCCGAGCGCGGCGACGACCGCGAGGGCGAGCGCGAAGAGCAGGAAGGTCCGCTGGGTGCCGACGAGCGGGATCAGCAGCAGCGAGGAGAGGAACGTCCCGGCCAGCGAGCCGACGGTGGAGATGGCGTACAGGCGCCCCGCGGTCTCGCCCGAGTCCTCGAGCCGCTGCACCTTCAGGCGGATCGCCCACGGCGAGACCGCGCCGAGCATCAGGACGGGGACCGCCACGAGCGCGAGGACGCCGAACAGCGAGCCGGCGAACGCGCCGATCGAGATGGTGTCGAACGCCTTGACGCTCAGCGACAGCAGCGGGTCCGACACCAGCGGGACGAGCGCGAGCAGGACGGCGGCGGCGAGGACCAGGGTGCACAGGCCGCGCATGTGCGGGTGGCGGTCGGCGAGGCGGCCGCCGAACCAGTAGCCGACCGAGAGCGAGACGAGCACGATGCCGATCGTGTTGGCCCAGATGATCGTCGAGGCGCCGAAGAAGGGCGCCATCAGGCGGGCCGCCGCGATCTCGGCGCCGAGGGTCGACATGCCGACCACGAAGACCAGGAGCCCGAGCGGCGGCAGGGCGCGGCGGCCGCCGCGGGCGGGCGCCGGATCGCCGGCTTCGGGGGTGGGGCGCACGGCGGTGGGAGCGGCCATCTCCAGACCAGTATGCAATGGCGGCCCGAGCGGATCATCCGCCGGGCGCGCCGATAGCTTCGCGGCCATGGACACCGCCAGCCTCGCCGCCGCCGACCGCACCCACCTCTGGCACCCGTTCACCCAGCAGCGCGCCTGGGCCCAGGAGTCTCCCGTCGTGATCGAGCGCGGCGAGGGCACGACGCTCTACGACACGGAGGGCAACGCCTACATCGACGGCGTCTCGTCGCTGTGGTGCACCGTCCACGGCCACCGCCACCCGGCGATCGACGCGGCCGTCCGCGCCCAGCTCGACCGCGTCGCGCACTCGACGATGCTCGGGCTGTCGCATCCCGGCGCCGTCGAGCTCGCTCAGCGGCTGGTGGAGATCGCGCCCGCCGGCCTGCGCCGCGTCTTCTACTCAGACAACGGCTCCACCGCCGCCGAGGTCGCGCTGAAGATGGCGTTTCAGCACTTCCAGCACCGCGGCCAGCCCGAGCGCACCGGCTTCATCTGCCTGCGCGACGCCTACCACGGCGACACGATCGGCTCCGTGTCGGTCGGCGGGATCGAGCTCTTCCACTCGCTCTTCCGCCCGCTGCTGTTCGACGCCTGGCACGCCGAGCCGGGCGACGTCGGCCACATGCGGGCGCTGCTCGAGGCCCACGGCGACCGGGTCGCCGCGGTGATGCTGGAGCCGCTCGTCCAGGGCGCCGCCGGGATGCTCGTCCACCCGCCGGGCTACCTGCGGTCGGTGCGCGAGCTCTGCGACGAGTTCGGCGTCCTGCTCATCTGCGACGAGGTGGCGACCGGCTTCGGGCGCACCGGGACGATGTTCGCCTGCGAGCAGGAGGGCGTCTCGCCCGACCTCATGTGCGTCGCCAAGGGCCTCACCGGCGGCTACCTGCCGCTCGCCGCGACGCTCGCCACGGAGGAGATCTACGAGTCCTTCCTCGGCGAGCACGCCGAGTACAAGACGTTCTTCCACGGCCACACCTACACGGGCAACCCGCTCGCCTGCGCGGCCGCGCTCGCGACGCTCGACGTCTTCGAGGCCGAGCGCACGCTGGAGCGTCTCGCCCCGAAGATCGCACTGCTCGGCGACCTGCTCGCCGAGCACGTGGCGCCGCTCGGCGCGGTGGCGGAGATCCGCCGGCGCGGCTTCATGACCGGGATCGAGCTCGGCGGCTTCGAGCCCTCGCTGCGCGCCGGCCACCAGGTCACGCTCGCCGCCCGGCGCCGCGGCGCGATCGTCCGCCCGCTCGGCGACGTGGTGGTGCTGATGCCGCCGCTGGCGATCGAGGAGGGCGAGCTGCGGCGGCTCGTCGAGGTGACGGCCGCGGCGATCGCGGAGGTGGCGGCCGGGGTGGCGCTGCCGGCCGCGGCCTGAGCGTGAACTGCGCGGGTGAGGAAGGAGGCTCCTCCGCGGCGCTGCCGGGATCGCTCGCCGTCAGCGCGGATCCCCCCTGAGCCGGGGGGCGAACGTGGATCGAGATCGGCCGCCGGCCGCTCGATCCACCTTGTGCCCCCTATGCGGTGGTCAAGGTGGATCGCGGGGCGTGACCTCGATGTCGATCCACCTTTGGCCCCTTCCCTTACCAGCCGCAGTTGCCCGTACGCCGTAGGCGCGTGCGGCTGTCGGCCGACCCGCCGAGCCCCTAGTCCTCGTAGACCTCGAAGTCCGACTTCCGCGCACCGCAGACCGGGCAGAACCAGTCGTCGGGGATGTCCTCGAAGGCAGTGCCGGCCGGGATACCGCCGTCAGGGTCGCCGTCGGCGGGGTCGTAGATGAACCCGCAGGACTCGCAGATCCACTTCTGGGTGGCGGTGGTCGACATGTGCCCGGAGGGTACCTTCTGCCGATGGCTGTCGACCGTCCGGGCCCGGGTGAGGAGCTCGCCGAGGGCCCGCCGGCGGTCCCCCGCCAGGCGGCCACGGTCATCGTCCTGCGCGGCGGTGATTTCGCGCTCGAGGTGATGCTCGTCAAGCGCAACCCGGCGCAGCGCTTCATGGGCGGCGCGTGGGTCTTCCCGGGCGGGGCGGTCGACGCCCACGAGGGCGAGGGGGACGCGGCGCACCGCCTGGCCGGCGTCCGCGAGGTCGCGGAGGAGGCGGCCGTCGAGCTCCCCGACCCGGCGGCCCTGATCAAGTTCTCGCGCTGGATCACCCCGGCCCAGGTGAAGATCCGCTTCGACACCCACTTCTTCCTCGCGCCGCTGCCGGCCGGCGCCGAGGCGCGCCCCGACGGCCACGAGTGCGTCGACCTGCGCTGGTTCACCCCGCGCGGCGCGCTCGAGGCCTACGCCGCCGGGGAGATCCTGCTCGTGTTCCCGACGATCAAGCACCTCGAGCAGCTCGAGCCGTTCCGCACCGCCGGCGCGCTGCTCGAGTGGGCGCAGGGCCGCGAGGTCCTGCCGGTGGAGCCGAGGGTGGTGCTCGAGGGCGAGGTCGCGCGCGTCGTGTTGCCCGGCGAGCCCGGCTACGAGGAGGCTCCGGCGGGGTAGGGCCCACCGCATGCCCACCATGCCCATCACCGTCGCCGTCACCGGACCGACCGGCGACATCGGAAAGTCCTTTCTCCGCGCCCTCGACCGCGAGCCCAAGGTCGCCCGCGTCCTCGGCATGGCCCGCCGCCCGTTCGACCCCGCGTCGATCGGCGCCCGAAAGACGGAGTACCGCCAGGGCGACATCCTCGACCGCCAGGCCGTCGACGACCTCGTCGCCGAGGCCGACGTCGTGGTCCACCTCGCCTTCCTGATCGTCGGCGGGATCGAGGAGAGCCGCCGGATCAACCTCCAGGGCTCGGAGAACGTCTTCCAGGCGGTCGCCGCTGCGCCGAAGGTCAAGCGGTTCATCTACACGTCGAGCGTCGCCGCGTACGGCTGGCACGGCGACAACCCGCAGCCGCTGACCGAGAACGTCGAGCCGCGCGGCACCGACGAGCACTACTACTCCGCCCAGAAGGCCGAGCTCGAGCGCACCCTGGAGCACACCTTCAAGGGGACGGGCAAGGAGACCTACGTCTTCCGGCCCTGCATCGTCGCCGGGCCGGACGCGCTGGCGATGCTCGAGTCGATCCCGCTGCTCACGGCGGCCGAGAAGCTCCCCTCCGCGCTGCGCACGGCGATCGGCGCGCTGCCGCTGGTCAAGCCGATCGTCCCCGACCCCGGCGTCCCGTTCCAGCTCGTCCACCACGACGACGTGGCCAGCGCGCTGGCGCAGGCGGTCATCGGCGAGGGCAAGCCGGGCGCCTACAACCTCGCCGGCGACGGGACGATCACCGCGACCGACCTCGCCCACGAGCTCGGCTGGTACGCGATCCCGATCCCCGAGAAGACCGTGGAGATCACCGCCGACCTCGTCGCCCGCCTGCCGCTGCCCGCCCAGGCGCAGTGGATCAACGCGATGCGCGAGCCGGTGATCATGGACACGAGCCGCGCCAAGCAGGCGCTCGACTGGAAGCCGCGCCACCCGTCGCGCGCGACGCTGCGCGAGACGGTCGAGGCGGGGCGCGACCGGGGGTTGGTCGCTTGAGCGCCAGGTTTTTGATCCATTGAAAACCGACAGGCGCATGGGTCGGCATGGTCCGCTTTCCGGTCTGTGGGGTGCTCGTCCTTTGCAGCGGAGCGCTCGCGACGGCCTGCGGAGGCTCCGAGGAGCCGGCCGCCGAGCCTGCCGCCCGCACCCCGGCGGCCACGGCCGTCGCCGACGCCCCGGCTGAGAACGGCGCGCCGGCGCGCGCCAAGGTCACGATCGAGGACTTCGAGTACCAGCCGGCCACCGTCACGGTGAAGGCGGGCGGCAAGGTAACGTTCACCGACGCCGACGCCACGAACCACACGGTGACCTTCACCTCCGCCAAGGCCGGCCGCGGCATCCCCAACATCCGCGAGGGCCAGACGAAGACGGTCCGCCTGCCCCGAGCCGGCACCTTCGCCTACTTCTGCGAGTTCCATCCCACCATGCGCGGCGAGATCGTCGCGCGCTGAAACGGAGGCGCCATGGCGCACCAGGACCATGCTCCCATCCCCATCGACGAGCTCGACCGCGACGGCGCGCTCCGGGAGGCCGCCGACGGCGTCTCCGGGCTGAGTCGCGAGATGCTGCTCAAGCGCGGCGCGCTGGCGGCCGGCGGGCTCACGCTCGGTGCACTTCCGATCGGGTGGGCCGTCGCCCAGGGCGGGCTGTCGAGCGGCGACAAGAAGATCCTCAACTTCGCCCTCACCCTCGAGTACCTCGAGGCGGAGTTCTACAAGGAGGCCGTGCAGAAGGCCGGGCTCACCGGCATCGCCCGTACGTTCGGCCAGGTCGTCCGCGACCACGAGGTGGCGCACGTCCAGGCGCTCCAGCAGACCCTCGGCGCCGACGCGGTCAAGCAGCCGTCGTTCGACTTCAAGGACACGACCTCGTCGGAGTCGAAGTTCCTGGCGACGGCGAAGACGCTCGAGGACGTCGGCGTCTCCGCCTACCAGGGGCAGGCCCCCAGGATCAAGGCGCCCGCGGTGCTGATGGCCGCCGCCTCGATCCTCTCCGTCGAGGCCCGTCACGCCGGCTGGGTCCGCGAGATCCTGGGCGACAGCAAGAGCCCCGTCCCGGCGCCCGACGCCTTCGAAAAGCCGCGGTCCATGGATGAGGTCCTCGACCTCGTCAAGGACACCGGCTTCATCAAGTCCTGAGCGAGAGGAACCGAGACCATGCACGATCACCGACCCACGTTCTCAGAGCTCGACCGCGACGGCGCCCTCGAGGAGGCCGCCTCCCGCGTCGACGGCCACACCCGCGCGGCGTTCTTCGCCAAGACGGGCGCGATCATCGGCGGGACGGCGTTCTTCTCCGCCTTCCCGAGCGCGGCGCTGGCCCAGGACGTCCCGAAGTCCGACATCGACATCCTCAACTACGCGCTCACCCTCGAGTACCTCGAGGCCGCCTTCTACAAGAAGGCGCTCGATCAGGGCGCCCTCTCGGGGGCCGATCTGCGCTTCGCGAAGGTCGTCGAGGCCCACGAGCAGGCGCACGTGGACGCCCTCAAGAAGACGCTCGGCGACAAGGCGGTCAAGCGGCCGAGCTTCGACTTCAAGGGGACGACGGACAGCCAGGCGACATTCCGCTCGACGGCGCAGACCCTCGAGGACACCGGCGTCGCCGCCTACCAGGGGCAGGCGGTGAACATCAAGACGGAGCCCGTGCTCAAGGCCGCCGCGTCGATCCTGCCGATCGAGGCTCGGCATGCCGCGTGGATCCGCAGCATCATCGGCGGCGGCTCGGGCACACCCTCCCCCGCGCCCGACGCGTTCAACCCGGCCCAGACCATGGCGCAGGTGCTCGCGGCGGTCGGCTCCACCGGCTTCATCTCGGAGATGGGCTCAGCGCCGTCGGCGTCGCCCGTCAGCGGCACGCCGTCCGTCGCGGGCTGACGGCCGGAGCCTGAGGTGAAGGACGCCGCCCTTCTGCTCGTCGGGTTCGTGCTCGGAGTGGCGCTCATGGCGCGCCACCCGGGCGCGCTCCGCGGGCTGGGGGCGCGCGTTCGGGTCGGTCCGGCTGGCGTCGTGTCCGGCGTCGCGCTCGTGCTGGCGTGCATGGCGGTGGGCCTCTTCGTCGGTCCGCTGCTGGACGGCACGGCGGCGGTGAAGGAAGCCGGGCGGGCGGCTCTCGAGGCCGTCCCGGGCGTGTCCGACGAGAAGTCGGACACCCCGCGGCCGACCGACGCTCGCCGCCGCGTCGGTCGCGACCAGAGCGTGGTCGCGCGCGCTCGCGGGCGCTCGATCCGCGTCTATGCGCGGCGAGGTGCGAAGAAGCCGACACGCAGGCTGGGCGTCAGGCGCATCGAGGGCGTCAGGGTGCCGCTCGTCTTCCTCGTCCGCAAGCGCGGCAAGCGCTGGTTGCAGGTCCTCCTCCCGTCCCGGCCGAATCTGTCCAAGGGGTGGATCCGCGCGCGCGACGTGCGGCTGAGCGCCACCGTCTACAAGGTCCGGGTGCGGCTGCGCGCCCACCGCTTGACGGTCTGGCGGGCGGGCAAGGTGATCCTCCGCAAGCCCATCGGCACCGGGCGCGCGGTGTCACCGACCCCCACGGGCCGCTACTACATCACCGACCTCATCAAGGCCCGCGATCCCAAGGGCCTGTACGGGCCGTACTCCTTCGGCCTCTCGGGGCACTCGCCGGTCTATACGTCGTTCCGGGGGGGCAACGGCCAGCTCGGCCTGCACGGCACGAACGCCCCGGCGGACCTCGGGACGGACGTGAGCGCCGGCTGCATCCGGGTGGGCAACGGCGCCATCCGGGCGCTCGCGAAGATCCTGCCCCTCGGCACGCCCGTGACGATCGAGCGCTGAGCGCTCGTCAGTCGAGCAGGTCCAGCGCCGCGCCCACGACCGACTCCGTGTCGATGTCGTGGTGCTCGTAGAGCTCGGCGAGGTCGCCGCTCTGGCCGAAGCGCTGCACGCCGAGGCAGGTGATCGGGACGCCGCGCACGCCCGCCAGGAAGGCCAGCGTGTGCGGGTGCCCGTCGAGCAGCGTCACGAGCGGCAGGGCGCGCGGGAAGAGCTCGTCGAGGACGGCCGGGTCGCCCTCGCCGAGGCCGGCGCGGGCCTGGAAGGCGCGGAACAGGAGGTCGGCGCTCGTGACGCAGATCACCTCGGCGGCCACGCCGGCCTCCTCGGCGAGCGCGTCGGCCGCCGCGCAGGCCTCGGGGAGCATGGCGCCCATCGCCACGATGGCGATCGCCGGGTCGGCCGGCGCGCGCAGCCGGTAGCCGCCGGCGAGGACGGCGCGGCGGCGGGCCTCGCGCTCCGACCCGGCCGGCGGGAGGGCGGCGAGCCCCTGGTCGACCGGCCGGGTGGAGAGGCGGAAGTAGGCGCTCGTGCCGTCCGGGCGCCCGAGCCGTCCGAGCGCGTGCAGCAGCGTCCATTCGAGGTCCTGCGCGAAGGCCGGCTCCCACGCGACGCAGCCCGGCTGCTCGATCCCGATCGACGGCGTCGTGACGGACTGGTGCGCGCCGCCCTCCGGCCCGAGCGAGACGCCGCTCGGCGTGCCGACCAGGATCGACTGGCCGCCGGAGTAGATCCCGAACGACCAGGGCTCGAGCGCGCGGGCGACGAACGGGTCGTAGATCGTCCCCACGGGCAGCAGCGGCTGGCCCTGCTTGGACCAGGTCGCACCGAGCTCGCCGAGCAGCCCGACGAGGTTGACCTCGGCGATGCCGAGCTCCATGTGCTGGCCGTGGTCGGACTCCCGCCAGCGCACGAGCGTGTCGGTGTCGTCGGCGAACCAGTCGATCCGGTCGCCGAGCGACCAGATGCCGACGCGGTTGATCCAGCCGCCGAGGTTCGTCGAGGTGCCGACGTCGGGCGAGACGGTCACCACGCGCGCCGCCACGTCGGGCGACTCCCGCGAGAGGTCGGCGAAGAAGCGACCGAGCGCCTGCTGAGTCGAGGCGCGGCCCGTGCCGTGGTCGCGGCCCACGTCGGCGGGGACGGGCGGCGGGTCGTGGACGAACTTGGGCGACGGCGACCCGAGTCGGGCGCCCGCCGCGCGGCACAGCTCCGCCTCCTCGCTGCCGTCCTCGAACCCTCGCCACGGGTCCTCCGGGTCGGCGCCGAGCTCGCGCCCCAGCTCGGCGACCTGCTCGGCGGAGAGCAGCGCGGAGTGGTTGGCCGGGTGGCCCTCCGTGGGCAGCGACCAGCCCTTGATGGTGTAGGCGAAGACCACGGACGGGCGGTCGCGCACCGTGTCGGCGGAGCGGTAGGCCTGGCCGAGCGCCTCGACGTCGTGGCCGCCGAGGTCGCGCACGAGCGAGTGCAGCTCCTCGTCGCCCACGCCGTCGAGCCCGACCTCGAGCCGCCGGCGCAGGTCGCCGGCGTCGTGCGTGCGCAGCATCCGCTGGTACTCCTCGTTGGGCATCGCGTCGATGCGCTCGCAGAGGGCGGGCTGGGCGGCGAGCCGGCGGCCGTACTTGACCGTCTCGACGTGCCAGCCGGCGGCCTCGAACATCCCGGCCAGGCGGCCCGCGGCGATGTCGGGGATCACGCGGTCGAGCGACTGGCGGTTGAGGTCGACGACCCACATCACCTCGCCGAGGTGGGAGGCCATCGGGTCGACGATCGCCTCCCAGCAGGCGCCCTCGTCGAGCTCGGCGTCGCCGATCAGCGCGATCTGCCGCCCGCCGACCGGCACGTCGAGGTGGCCGGCCACGTAGCGGTGCGCGAGCGCGCCCCAGATCGGCGCGGTCGCGCCCAGGCCGACGGAGCCGGTCGAGTAGTCGACGGGGTCGGGGTCCTTCGTGCGCGACGGGTAGGACTGCAGCCCGCCGAACTCGCGCAGGGTCGGCAGCCAGCGGGCGTCGAGCCGCCCGATCAGGAAGTTGATCGCGTGCAGGACGGGCGAGGCGTGCGGCTTGACCGACACGCGGTCCGGCGCCTCGAGGAAGCCGAAGTACAGGGCGGTCATCAGCGAGACCATCGACGCGCTCGACGCCTGGTGGCCGCCCACCTTCAGCCCCGAGCGGCTTTCGCGCACCCGGCTCGCGTGGTGGACCATGGCCACGGCGAGCCACAGCACCCGCCGCTCGATGCGGCGCAGGACCTCGGGGTCGGGCGGCGTCACGCCACGGGCGGGCGGTGCATGCCCGGGCGCGACCAGATGTCCGCGCACTCGGCGCAGACCTCGTCGGGGATCAGGCCGGCCCGCATGAGCAGGCCGAACACCTTGCACCCGAGGCAGAAGGCGAAGATCGACTCGAGGCCGGCGGCGACGATGAGCGCGACGAGCAGGACGTCGGCCGCGCCGTGCAGGCCGAAGCCGAGCGCGAGCACCGCGCCGGTGGCGGTCATCGCGAAGCCCATTCCCTGCGCGAAGCGCTTGGGCGGCCCGGAGACCATCCTCGGCTCGCCCAGCCGCGGGGCCGCGACCCGCACGGCGAACTGGGCGAGCGGGCTGAAAGTCGGCCCGGCGAGCACGCGGGCGAGGAACCCGTAGGCGAGGACGGCGAGCAGCCAGTACCACCCCGTCGCGAGGGCCGTTGCGCCGATGACCATCACGACGAAGGCGACCGTGCGCGCCGCCTTCTCGTTGAGCGTGGCCGGGAATCCGAGCATCGGCGACATGCTAGACGTGCGCCATGGGCCAGAGCTCCGGCGCGCCCTCGAGCAGAAGGTCGACGAGCGCCGCTAGCGCGACCAGTCGGGGAACGCGGCGTTGCGGACGAGCAGCGTCGACGCGCCGCCCCCGTAGGGCGCCGACAGGATGTTGTGGCGGGCGGCCGGGTCGGCGCCGCCGGACTGGATGAGGATCGTCTGGCCGTCGCCGGCGAGGTCGAAGGCGACCTTCCCGCGCAGCGCGCGCGTCCGGCCGGTGAAGGGATTGACGGTGAAGCCGACGCGGACGTCCTGGCCGACGTACTGGGCGATCAGCCGTCGGCCGTCGGCCGACCACTCGAGCGGCAGCAGGCCGCTGACGCCCTCGGGGACCTTCGTCCTGGTGACGCGCCGGACCCGCTCGCCGGCGGGGGTCATCGCCCAGATGTCGTAGGCGGGGATCGCGCCCCCCCGCGACTGGGCCTTCTGCTTGACGAACGCGATCCGCTGCGGGCCCCAGGTCGGCAGCAGCGAGCGCCCGTCGTCGGTGAGCTGCTCGGCCTTGCCGCCGTTGACGGAGACGGAGTAGATGTCCGAGCGCCCGCGGGCGGTCGCGTCCGAACCGCGGCCGAAGGCGATCCGCTGGCTGTCGGGCGAGAACGAGAGCCCCTTGATGAAGCCGGTCGCCAGCGTGGCCATCCGGCCCGTCGCGACCTCGAAGATCATCAGCCGCCGGCCGCCGATCTCCGCCGCGAGGAGCTCGCCGTCCGGCGAGAACTGCACCGACTCCACGGAGCTCGAGGCGGTCAGCCGGCGCTCCCCGCCGCCGCGGGCCGGGATCAGCCGCAGCTCCGCGCGGGAGCCCGTGTTGCGCAGAAAGGCGACGGTGCCCGCGTCGGGGGAGATGGCCGGCTGGGTGCCCTCGGCGAGCTTGCGGGCGGACGAGCCGTCGTCACGCGCGGTCCACACCGTCGTGGTCCGGCCGGCGGCGGGGACCAGATCCTTGACGTAGACGAGGTCGGCCGAGGCCGGCCCCGGCGCCGCGAGGGCGGCCAAGAGCGCGGCGAGCGGGATCAGGCGGCGGATGCGCATGGTGATGAAGAACCCTCCAGCGGGCCGAAAGTCGCACTCTAAGGGCCGTGGCGCCAAGTGGCGCTCAAGCGGGGCGGTGGCTGCCGATTACCCCGGGCATGTCCCTTCGGCGAGCCACCGACCCTGACCGTCGTCTCGACAACGAGCTCCGCCGGCGGTACGCGGTCGCTCTGGCCGCCATCGCGCTCCTCAGCCTGGGCGCCCACATGTTCTTCGGCCGGGCGATGGAGCGCCAGACCGCGGCGGTCACCGCGGCGCGGCTCAACGGCCTCCAGCAGAGCCTCGTCCAGCAGATCTCGGTCAACGCCCACCAGCTCACGCACGAGACCCCCGGGACCGACGACGCCGCCGCGGCGCGCGCCCGGCTGCGGATGCTCGTCGACCAGATCCGCCGCCAGCACCGCAGCCTGCTGACGGGCGACCCGAGCGACGGCCTGCGCCCGCTCTCCGACGACCTGCGCGCGGCCTACTTCGACGCGCCGAGCCAGCTCAACACGGAGATCACCAAGTTCCTGGGGAGCATCGAGTCGCTGCTCGACCGCAAGCCCGGCTCCGTGCCCGCCGGCGACGCCGCCGTCGCCGCCCTCCAGGAGACCGCCGCGGGCCGCGTCCGCCTCGCCTACGAGCGCACCGCCGACGCCTACGAGGCCGAGGGCGACGCGATCCGCGACCGCGTGGGCCACGTCGAGAACGCGCTGACCGCCGCGACGCTCGCCGTCCTGCTGCTCGAGCTCCTCCTCGTCTTCCGCCCGCTCGCCAGCCGCATCCGCCGCCACGTCAACGAGCTCGCCCAGGCGCGCGCCGACCTCGCGTCGATCATCGACGCCGCCCCGGTCGCCGTCCTCACCGCGGACCGCGAGGGCCGCATCCTGAGCACGAACCGCTCCGCGGAGGCGACGTTCGAGCCGGCCGACGGCGTGCTCGAGGGGCGGGTCCTCAGCGAGTGCTTCGTCCCCGATCCCGACACGGATCCCGAGGTCATGTGCGCCCGCGCCGTCGCGGGGGACCCGACCAGCGTCGTCGACCTCGTCGGCCGCCGCGGCGCCGACGGCCGCTTCAAGGCCCACGTCTCGGTCTCGTCGGCGCAGGGCGCCGGGGGCGAGGTCGCCGTGGTGGTCGCCAACGACGTCACCGAGCGCGAGGCCTTCCAGACCGAGCTCACCCGCCAGGCGATGCACGACGCGCTCACCGGCCTGCCCAACCGCGTGCTGCTGCTCGACTCGATCGGCAACGCGCTCGCCCGCGGCCGCCGCCGCGGCGGCCTGCTCGCGGTCCTCTTCCTCGACGTCGACCGCTTCAAGCTCATCAACGACTCGCTCGGCCACGGCGCCGGCGACGAGCTGCTCAAGGAGGTCGCGCTGCGGGTCTCGGGCGCGCTGCGCTCCTACGACCGGCTGGCGCGCTTCGGCGGCGACGAGTTCGTGATCCTCAGCGAGGACCTCGCGAGCGAGCGCGACGCCGTCGCCCTCGCCGAGCGGATCGCCGTTGTGCTCGAGGCCCCGTTCGACCTCGGCGGCCAGACCGCACACGTCGCCGCGTCGATCGGCATCTCGACCGCCCGCAACGGCCAGGGCGACGCCGAGAGCCTGATCCGCGACGCCGACGCCGCGATGTACCGGGCCAAGGAGAGCGGCCGGGCGCGGTGCGAGGTCTTCGACGAGGGGATGCGCCTGCGCGTCCTCAACCGGCTCAACACGGAGAACGAGCTGCGCGCGGGCCTCGGCCGCGGCGAGCTGCTCGTCGAGTACCAGCCGCTCGTCCGCGTGGCCGACGGCAAGGTCGTCGGCGCGGAGGCCCTCGCCCGCTGGGCGCACCCGGAGCGCGGCCTGCTCGGCCCGGGCGAGTTCATCGAGATGGCCGAGGAGTCCGGGCTGATCGTCCCGCTCGGCGCGCAGGTGTTCGACGAGGCGTGCCGGCAGGTGTCGGCCTGGCGCCGGGCGACCGGCAGCGGCCTCCCCCACTCCGTCTCGGTCAACCTCTCGGCCGAGCAGCTCGCCGACCCCGGCCTGCTCGACATGGTGCGCGCGACGCTCGCGCGCCACGAGCTCTCGACGGACGCGGTCGACCTCGAGCTCGAGATCACCGAGTCCGCGCTCGCCCGCGACCCCGAGGCCGTCTCGGCGACCCTCGCCGAGCTCAAGGCCCTCGGGCTCTCGCTGGCGCTCGACGACTTCGGCACGGGCCACTCGTCGCTGACCTACCTGCGCCAGTTCCCGATCGACACGCTGAAGATCGACCGCTCCTTCGTGATGGGGATGCTCGACAACGCCGAGGACGCCGCGATCGTCCGCTCCGTCGTCTCGCTCGGCCACGCCCTGAACCTGTCGGTGGTGGCGGAGGGCGTCGAGCAGCCCGGCCAGCTCGAGGAGCTCCGCGCGCTCGGCTGCGACCTGGCGCAGGGCTTCCTGCTCGGCCGGCCCGGCGCCCCGTCGGGGCTGGCGGGCGTGCGGCGCGAGGCTGTGCCGGCGCCCTCGCCGGCGCCTGCGCTCGCCTAGGGCGCGCAGAACTGCAGCATCGAGTGAAGGAAGTGCGGCGGGTGCGTGCCGATTCGGGCGCGCTGCGCCGCGGCGGCGGGTCGGGGTGAGACCCTCGGGCGGTGGCCGTAGAACGTGCCAACCGCTCCCCTTCCGCCGGTCGTCGGCACGCTGAGCGGGCTATGTCCGCCTTACGTGCCAGTCACCTCACCACTCGCGTTGGATTGACGTTATGCGGCCTGACGAGGTCCTCGCGAGCATCGCGTCGGCGCAGCGGGGGCTGGTCGCGACCAGGCCCTGGAGGCGGGCCTCTCGCGCGACCACGTCGCGCACCGTCTGGAGGTCGGTCGCCTTCACCGGGTTCATCGGGGCGTGTACGCGGTCGGCCAACCGACGCTCCCGCCCCTCGGCCGCGAGCTCGCCGCCCTGCTGGCCTGCGGACCCGGCGCGGTCCTCTCCCACCTCACGGCCGCGGCCATGTGGGGTCTCGTCCGCGACCACGCCGGCCCGGTCCACGTCATCGCCACCGTGACCCACCGCCGAGCCCGGCACGGGGTGATCCTCCACCGCTGTGCCCTCGACCGCCAAGACATCCGCGCCCGCCACGGCCTCCGGCTCACCTCACCGGCACGAACCCTCGAGCACCTCCCGAACCACTCCCTCGATGACGCAGTTGACCGAGCCCGCGCACAACGCCTGCTCACAAGCAAGCAGCTCGCAGAGCTCGCCGCCTCGACCCGCCGCCCCGCCCTCCGCCACGCCATCGCCGAACGACCACGGTTTCACCCGCTCGGAGGCCGAGCGGCTCCTCAAGGCCCTCACCGCCCGGGCCGGCCTCCCCCAGCCGCTCACCAACACCCGCCTCCACGGCCGCGAGGTCGACGCCCTCTGGCCGGCGGAGCGCCTCATCGTCGAGGTCGACTCCTACGCCCACCACTCCTCCCGCAGCGCGTTCGAGGCCGACCGCGCCCGCGACGCGACCCACGCCGCCGCCGGCTACCGCACGCTGCGCGTCACCTGGCGCCAGCTCACCGAGACACCCGAGCTCGTCGCCGCCCGGCTCGCCGCCGCCCTCGCGGTCAGGCCAGCGGAACCGACTGCTCGTCGCGGATGACGTGCATGACGGCGTTGATGAGCGCGAGGTGGGTGAACGCCCGAGGTGGCGGCCCGTCGCGGCGTCGAGCTCCTCCGCGGCGGGAACGTCGAGAGCCCGGGCGTGCGCTCGACGAACGGGGTCGGGACGCGCTCGCGCCGCGGGTCCTGCCCGGGGTCCATCGCGCCTGAGCGCGGGAGCTCGCCGCCGCCGTTGAGCCGGGTCACCTCGTCGAGGTCCGGGACGCCCACGGGCCGGAAGGTGGCAGGTCCGTCCGGAATCCACATGGCCTGCTGCCAACGTTGCGGAGCGCCCAGGGTTGCCCCGTTGTCCTCGGCGGCGCCGCGAGCCGGTGCTAGCTTCCGCCGCATGGCGACCTCCACCGAGCTCCAGACCTACGGCAACTTCGTCGACGGCGAGTGGAGTACGCCCGCCGAGGGCGGCTCGGAGGCCGTCCTCAACCCCGCCACGGGCGAGGAGCTCGCGCGCGCGCCGCTGTCGAGCGAGGCCGACGTCGACCGCGCCGTCGCCGCCGCCCGCGCCGCCTACCCCGGCTGGTCGACGACCGTCCCGGGCGAGCGGGCGCTCGCGCTGCTGCGGATCGCCGACGCCTTCGAGGCGCGCGGCGACGAGTTCGCCGAGCTCGAGGCGCGCAACGCCGGCAAGCCGCTCCAGGCGGTCAAGGACGACGAGATCGGCGCGATGGTCGACCAGCTGCGCTTCTTCGCCGGCGCCGCGCGCTGCCTGGAGGGCCGCTCGGCCGGCGAGTACCTCGAGGGCTACACCTCCTACATCCGCCGCGAGCCGATCGGCGTCATCGGCCAGATCGCGCCGTGGAACTACCCGCTGATGATGGCGGTGTGGAAGATCGGCCCGGCGCTGGCGGCGGGCAACACGGTCGTCCTCAAGCCCGCCGAGACGACGCCGCTCTCCACCCTCAAGCTCGCCGAGCTGGCCGCCGAGTTCCTGCCGGACGGCGTCTTCAACGTGATCGGCGGCCACGGCGAGCCCGCGGGCTCCGCGCTCGTCCGCCACCCCGACGTCGACATGCTCTCGCTCACCGGCTCGCTGCAGACGGGCCAGTGGATCGCGCGCGCGGCGGCCGACACGCTCAAGAAGGTCCACCTCGAGCTCGGCGGCAAGGCGCCCGTCGTGGTCTTCGACGACGCCGACCTCGAGACCGCGCTCGAGACGATCGCCGGCACGGGCTACTACAACGCGGGCCAGGACTGCACGGCCGCCACCCGCGTCCTCGCCTCCAGGCGCGTCTACGACGATGTCGTCGGCGGGCTGGCGCAGCAGGCGGGCGGCCTCAAGCTCGGCGACACGATGGATCCCTCCACGACGCTCGGCCCGCTGAACTCCGCGCGCCAGCGCGAGCGCGTCGAGGGCTTCCTCGAGCGCCGCCCGGAGAACGCCGAGGTCGTCGCCGGCGGCGGCGAGCCCGACCTCCCCGGCTTCTTCCTCGAGCCGACCGTCGTGGGCGGCCTGCGCCAGGAGGACGAGATGGTCCAGCGCGAGATCTTCGGCCCGGTCATCACCGTCCAGCCGTTCACCGACGAGGCGGAGGCGATCGCCTGGGCCAACGGCACGCCGTACGGCCTGGCGTCCTCCGTCTGGACCCGTGACGTCGGCCGCGCGATCCGCATGTCGAACGCCCTGCGCTTCGGCTGCGTGTGGATCAACGACCACATCCCGATGGCCTCCGAGATGCCGCACGGCGGCTTCGGCCAGTCGGGCTACGGCAAGGACCTCTCGATGTACTCCGTCGAGGACTACACGCAGATCAAGCACGTGATGATCAACCTCGGGTGACCCGGCGCCTGCCTCCGCCCCCGGTCGTGGACGCCGGCCTGGCGCTGCGGCGCAGGCTGCTGCGGGCGGCGGACGCGATGCTCCCCGCGACCACGGTGATCTGGGAGCGGACGATGGGAATCGGGCGCACCCACGTCGTCGGCACGCTCGCCGAGCTCGGCGTCGCCGACGCGCTCGGCGGCGAGCGGCTGACCGCGGCGCAGCTGGCGACGCGGCTCCACGTCGACGCCGGCGCCCTGCACCGGGTGATGCGCGCGGCGGCCGACGACGGCCTCCTGCGCCTCGATCGCCGCGGCCGCTTCCGGCTGACGCGCCTCGGGCGGGCGCTGCGCTCGGACGCCCCGCTGTCCTCGCGTCCGTGGGCGCGGTACATGGCGCTCGAGTCCACCCGCGGCGCGTGGGCCGGGCTGACCGGCAGCGTCCGCACGGGCGAGCCGGCGTTCCGGCGCGTGCACGGGAGCTCGGTGTGGGAGTGGTTCGCCGCCCATCCCGACGAGGAGCGCCTGTTCGCCGCCGCGATGCGGGTGATCACGGAGTTCGAGACGCCCGACATCGCCGCCTCGGACCTGTGGCCTGCGAGCGGCACGGTGTGCGACCTGGCAGGCGGCGTCGGGCCGCTGCTCGCGGCGCTCCTCGCCGAGCGCCCCGGCCTGCGCGGCGTGCTCGTCGAGGCGCCCGGCGTCCTCGCCGAGGCGGAGGCCTACTTCGCCGGCAAGGGGATCCGGGAGCGCGTCGAGCTGGTGGAGGGGGACCTGCTCGGGCGGCTGGAGGTGCCGGCCGACGTCTACGTCCTCAAGAACATCCTCCACGACTGGGGCGACGCGGACTGCGCGCGGATCCTCGCCACCGTGCGGGCCACGATGGCGCCCGGTGCGCGGCTCCTGGTGGTCGAGCAGCTCCAGGAGCCCAACCGCCCGGAGCCCGTCGCCTCCTGGATCGACCTGGTGATGCTCACCCAGTGCGACGGCGGCCGGCAGCGCTCCCGCGAGGAGCTGCGCGGCCTGCTCGCCGGCGCCGGGCTGCGGCCGGGCCGCCTCCAGCGCGTCGGCGGCACCGCCCTCGTCGAGGGCGTCGCCTAGGCCGGGTCAGTCCTCCGCCGGGCGCCGGCGGTCGCGCTTGATCTCCCCGCGCTGCTTCTTGGCGGCGAGGCGGCGCTGCTTGGACGCGCGGGTCGGCCGGGTCTTGGTCCGCGGGCGCGCGACCACGAGCGCGCCCGCGAGACGCTCGGCCAGCCGGGCGAGGGCGAGGTCGCGGTTGCGACCCTGCGAGCGGGTGTCCTGCGCGGCCGCCGTCACCCGCGGCCCGAGGCGGTCGGCGATCCGCCGCTTCTGCGCGTCGGAGAGCGTCGCGGAGCCCCAGACGTCGAAGACCGCCTCGACGCGCGACGCGGTCACGTTGGCGTGCTGGCCGCCCGGCCCCGAGGAGCGGCTCGTGCGCAGCTCGACCTCCTCGAGCGGCAGCTCGAGGCCGTGTCGGATGGGCAGGCGGTCGGACATTCGGGTGGGAAAGGGCTGAGCGGTGGAGAAACCACGGAACTAATCGCCCGATTGCCGGTTAGAGTGGCAATCTCGTGTGTGACGATAGGAGCTAAGAGACGTGGAAGCCTCAGCCCTTCATGCAGCACCGGCAGGCCTGACCCGTCTCTCCCTGGGCCCGCTGCTGCGGCTGCGGTCCGACGAGCAGCTCGTCGCCCTTTTCCGCGCCGGCAACGACGAGGCGTTCAACGTCATCCACGACCGCTTCCAGCAGCGGCTCTTCGCCTACGTGCGCCAGATGCTCGGCGGCTCGCGCCAGGACGCCGAGGACGTGCTCCAGGACGTCTTCGTCCGCGCCTACGGCTCACTGCGGGCTGACGACCGCCCGCTCAACGTCCGGGCCTGGCTCTACCGCGTCGCGCACAACCGCTGCATCGACCAGCTCCGCCGCCCGACGCCCCCGGCGTCGGAGATCTTCGAGATGTCGCGCAAGCCGCTGCACGACCCGATCGAGGAGGCCCAGCGCCGCGAGGATCTGCGCCGCCTGGTCGAGGACGTCTCGCGGCTGCCCGAGCAGCAGCGCTCCGCCCTGCTCATGCGCGAGATCGACGGCATGTCCTACGCGGACCTCGCCGCGGCGCTCGACACGAGCGTCCCCGCGGTGAAGTCGCTCCTGGTCCGGGCGCGGGTGAGCCTGGCCGAGGCGGTCGAGGCCCGCGACATGGACTGCGCGGTCATCCGCGTCGACCTCGCCGAGGCCTATGACCGCGGCGTCAAGGCCTCCGGCCGCGCGCGCCGGCACCTCCGCGAGTGCGAAGGCTGCACGGAGTACCGGACCGCCCTGCGCGGCGTCCAGCGCTCCTTCGCCGCGCTCTCGCCGCTCGGGCTCGGGCCGCTCGCCCTGGCCGCCAAGGCGCTCGGGATCGGCAGCGCGGGCGGCGGGGCCGCCGCGAGCGGGGGCGCCGCGAGCGGGGGCGCCGCGATCACCACGGGCATCGGCGCGGCGTCGGCCACCAAGGTCGCCGCGGTCGTCTGCACGGCCGCGATCGCCACGGGCGGCGCCGTCGAGGTCAAGAAGCGCAGCGGCGAGCGCACCGGCGGCGCCTCGAGCGCCGAGGTCGCGCGCAAGGCGGCTCCCGCGGCCGCTGCGGCGGCCGCCGCGGCCGCGGCCTCCACGGAGACCGCGCCGGTCGGCGGCTACGCGCGCCGCGAGCCGCTGAAGGCCGCCGCCCCGTCGCCCGAGGCGCGCCGCCGCGCCGCCGCCCGCCGGGAGAACGCGCTCCCCACCCCCGCCACGCCCGAGGAAGCCGTGCCGGGCTCGGGGCTGCCGGCCGCTCCGGGGGCCGGCACGCTCGGCGAGGCCACCTCGAACCCGACGGGTGGCGCCACCGCGCCGGCCGACGACGTCACGAACGGCGGTGCGACCACCAAGACGGCGAACCCGCAGGCCACCAAGCCGGCGACCGGGACCTCGCCCAGCTCGGACTCACAGACCTCCACCAGCAGCCCGGGCGCCACCGGCGGCGCGGGTGCGCCGGCCACCGGCGGCTCGGGCGACAGCTCGAGCCCGCCGCCCGAGCACTGAGGGCCCAGCCGCTTCACAAGCGCTAGGCTCGCCGCCATCGACCGCTACCTCGCGAACCTCGAGCACGAGGAGCTGCTCGTCCGGCGCGGCCGGCGCAGCGGGCTCTTCACGATGGCCGCCGTCCACTCGACGGCGCGCGGCCCCGCGCTGGGCGGCTGCCGCATGTGGACCTACGAGGACTCGCGCGCGGCCGTGCGCGACGTCCTGCGCCTCTCGCGCGCGATGACCTTCAAGGCCGCGGTGGCCGGCCTCCCGCTCGGGGGCGGCAAGGGCGTGATCATGCTCCACCCCGGCGAGGCGCTCGACGCCGACCGCCGCCGCGACGCGCTGCTCGACTTCGCCGACACCGTCGAGATGCTCGACGGCCGCTATCTCACCGCGGAGGACGTCGGGACCTCCGACGCCGACATGGCGGTGATCGCCACGGGGACCCGCCACGTGACCGGGCTCGCCGAGGGCTCGGGCGATCCGAGCCCCTGGACCGCGCTCGGCGTCGACGCCTCCCTGCGGGTCGCGTGCGAGCGCGTGTGGGGCAGCGAGTCGCCCGCGGGGCGCAGCGTTGCGGTGATCGGCCTCGGCCGGGTCGGCGGCCACCTCGCCCGGCTGCTGGCCGAGGCGGGCGCCGAGCTGCTCGTCGCCGACATCGACCCGGGCAAGCGCGCGCTGGCCGACGAGCTGGGCGCCCGCTGGACCGATCCGGAGACGGCGATGCGCGCGGAGGTCGACGTCCTGGCGCCCTGCGCGCTCGGCGGCGTGCTCGACGACCGCACCGTCCCCGAGCTCGGCTGCCGGGTGATCGCCGGCGCGGCCAACAACCAGCTCTCCAGCGAGGGGATCGCCGACCTGCTCGCCGCGCGCGGGATCCTGTGGGCGCCCGACTTCGTCGCCAACGCGGGCGGGATCGTCAACATCGCGGTCGAGCTCGAGCCCGCAGGCTACGCGGCCGACCGCGCCGAGCCGGCGGTGCGCGCGATCGGCGACACGATGCGCCAGATCTTCGACGAGGCCGAGGCGGCGGGCACCACGCCGCTGGCGGCCGCGATGGCGATCGCGGCCCGCCGCGTCGCCGACGCCGAGGCCGAGGCCGAGGGCTCGCAGGTCGGCTCGCCCGCCGCCTGAGCGCCCTAGCCGCCGAAGTCGCCGAGGTCGCGCCGCTCGACGTCGCGCGGCAGCCGACCCTCCTCCTCGAGCTTGCCGAGGTGGGCGGCCAGCGTCACCGCGGCCGCGCCGCGCAGCGCGTGCGGGACGTCGTCCCAGACCGCGTCGAGCAGCTCGCGCTCGGAGCGTGCGCCCCCGGCCAGCGCTTCGAGCAGCCGGCGCTCGCGCTCGCGCCGGTGGGCGAGGTACTCGGCGAGCTTGACACGCGGGTCCTCGACGGGCGGCCCGTGGCCGGGCAGGATGCGCTCGAGCCCCATCCCGAGCAGCCGCTCGAGCGCCGCGAGGTAGCCCGCCATCGCGCCCGGCCCCGGCGCGACGAAGACGCTCCCCTCGCCGAGCACCGCGTCCCCCGAGCAGCAGACGGCGCCGGCGACGAACGCGAGGTGGTCGGGCGCGTGGCCCGGCGTGGCGACCACCCGCAGCGGCCCGAACGCGTCGCCGTCGCCCACTCGCACGCCGGCGCCGACATACCGCGCGGCCGCCACCGGCACGTCGCCGAGGCGCTCGAGCAGCGCCGCGACGCCCTCGACGTGGTCGGCGTGGTCGTGGGTGATCGCGATCCCGCCGGCGCCGCCGCGTGCCGCGACCGCGGCGGTCACCGCGTCGAGGTGCTCGTCGAGCAGCGGGCCCGGGTCGACCACCCACGCCGGGTCTCGCCCGAGGATCCACGTGTTCGTGCCCGACAGCGTGACCGGGCCCGGGTTCTCCGCCCGGATCCGCTCGACCTCGATCACCGCGCCGTGAAGCGGAAGACGCCGCCCGACAGCGAGGTCACGTAGACGCGCCCGAGCGCGTCCTCGCCGAACGATGACGGCGAGTCGACCTTCACGCCGGTCGGGCGCACGCGGCTCGCCCCCCGCCCGCTCAGCCGCGAGGTGAGAATCCGGTTGTCGCAGAAGTCCGAGAAGAGGTAGCGCCCGCGCAGCGCGGGGACCGCCGGGTCGCGCGAGATCACCCCGCCGGTGATCGAGCAGTTGCCGGCGGAGTGGCGGCGCTCGATGACCGGCGGCACCGCCCGCGGCGCCGACTCGCCGCGCGCGAAGCGCGAGCGGCCCTCGAAGACCCGCCAGCCGAAGTTCGCGCCGCGGGCCCGGCCGCGGCGGCGGAAGGAGACCTCCTCCACGGCGTCCTGGCCGACGTCGGCGATCGTCAGGTCGCCGTTGGCGCGGTCGAAGGAGAAGCGCCACGGATTGCGCAGCCCGTAGGCGTAGATCTCCGGCCTGGCGCCGCGGCGGCGGACGAACGGGTTGTCGGCCGGCACGCTGAACGGGCGGCCGCCCGACGCCCGGGGATCGATGCGCAGGATCTTGCCGAGCCACGTGCCGAGGTTCTGCGCGTTGCCGCGCGGACCATGCCGGTCGCCGCCCCCG
Organism: Solirubrobacteraceae bacterium; assembly: GCA_030447005.1. The sequence goes on from JAUJME010000001.1 coordinate 26,297, forward strand.
CCGCCGTCGCCGAGCCCGATGTAGAGGAGCCGGTCGGGCCCGAAGAGCAGGAGCCCGCCGTTGTGGTTGGGCTCGGGCTGGCGCTGGAAGAGGACCAGCCGCCCCGATCGGGCGTCCGCGCGATCCTCGTTCGCGCGCGTGAACTCGACGACCCGGGTGTGGCCCCGGTTGTCGGTGAAGTACACGTAGAAGCGGCCCGTCTGCGCGTAATCGGGGGCGAACGCCATGGAGAGCAGGCCGCGCTCGCCGCCCGCGTCGACCTGCGAGCGGATGTCGAGGAACGGCTCAGCGAGCTTGCGCCCGTCGCGGACGACCATGATCCGCCCCGCCTGCTCGACCACGAAGACCCGCCGCCGGTCCCCCGGCGGCGCGGTGACGTACAGCGGCTCCTCGAAGGAGCCGATCGAGACGAGGCGGACGCCCTCGCCCTGGGCGGGCGTGACGTCGCAGGCGGCGAGGACGACCAGGGCGGTCAGGCAGGCGGCGAGACGGAGCATGGGAGAGACAGGATGCCAGCCCGAGGGGCGCCTCACGCCCACCCTTCGCCAGCCTGGGGGGGTCGGGAGAGGCCGCGGCGGCGGGAGTCGCCGCGGCGCATCCAATCGGGGCGCCCGGATTTGAACCGGGGACCTCGCCGACCCGAACGGCGCGCGCTACCAGGCTGCGCCACGCCCCGATGGAGCGATCAGTATGGCACGCGGCCCAGGCTCGAGGCCGGGCCGGCGCGTCACCTCTGGCCGAGCCCCTTCTGAAGCTCTTCGACGGTCTTGCCGACCTGGCCGCCCGCGTCGGCGACGCCCTTCTCGACCGTCCCGCGCGGATCGCCGGCGGTGGGCTGCGAGGTCCCGCCGGGGACCGGGACGCCGGGCGGCTGCACGCCCGGGTTCGGCGTCGGGCCCGTCGGGGCGCTCGGCGGCGCGGGCGCCTGGGCGGGCGGGGCGGGCGCGCCCGGCAGCAGGCCGCCCGCGGCGGGCTGGTTGGGCTTCTGCGCCGCCGGGCCGCTCGAGCCCGTCGGCGACATGCCGGCGGGCGACGGCGATGTCGAGGCCGGGCGCTTGTCGGTGCGGCCGGGCTCGCTCGGAGCGCCGCCGGCGCGGGCCGTGCCGCGCTCGGGCCGGCGGGCGACGGAGCCCGTGGCGGCCGAGGCGGAGCGGCGCTCGGGCGCCGAGCGCTTGCCGTCGGTGCCGGCATTGGCCGAGTCGTTCGAGATGCGGTGATTGACCCCGGCGCCGACGCCCACGCCGGCGAGCACGAGCGTCGCCGCGGCGGCCGCGGCCTTGCTCCAGCCGGCCACCACGGGCTCGGTCATCGTGCCCATCGCGGTCCAGTGGGTCACGAGGGCGTGGCCGTGCGTCGAGCCGGCCCCCAGGACGCTCTCCGGCGACTCGGCGCCGCGGCGGCGCGAGAAGAAGGCGGGCAACGGGAAGAGGCCGGCGATCTTCGAGCCGATGGACTCGCGGCGGCCGGGGCGGCGGGCCATGACGCCGGCGTCCACGCCGGCGGTGCGCGCCTGCTTGCGACAGGGCTGGCAGTGGGAGAGGTGGCGGGCGAGGCGGCGGCCGTCGCGGGCGCCCAGCAGGCCCTCGGCCGCAGTGCCGATCAGCGCCTGCACGCGGATGCAGCGCTGGCCCGACGCGAGCTCGTCGTATTCCTCGCTCAGCCGGCGGCGGGCGCGGAACAGGGTGCTCTCCACGGACGGGCGGCTCATCCCGAGCCGGTCGCCGATCTCACGGTAGGAGAGCCCCTCGAGCTCGCGGAGGACGAGGATCTGGTGGTGGGTCTCCGACAGGCCGCCGAACGCGCCGCAGAGGTCGTGGAGCGCCTGCTTCTGGTCGACCGCCGCGTCGGGTGACGGGCCGCCCTGGGTCAGCCGGCCGTAGTCGGCGGCGCCCAGGCCCTCCTCGGCGTCGTAGGAGACCTCCTCCGCGCGGCGCGAGCGGCGGAACTGGTCGATGCAGGCGTTCTTGGCGATCTCGTAGATCCACGGCTTGAACGCGATCGGGCGCTCCGTATCGCGGATCCGGCGCAGGGCGGAGATGAAGATCTCCTGCGTGATGTCCTCCGCGCGGCCGTGGTCGCCGACCATGCCGTAGACGTAGGCGGCGATGCGGCGCTGGTAGCGCTCGAAGAGCTGCTCGAAGGCACGGTCTTCACCGGTGCGGACCGCGGCCACGAGGGAGTGGTCGGTCGGCTGCACGCCGACGATGGCGCGCTCGGCGTATGGTGCGACGGCGGTCCCCATGAAGGCCTCGTCCACGGCGCTCCCCATCCTCTGACGCGCGGCACCGTGGAACAAGGGGGTGAACTCTAGCGTTCAGGCCGCCACACACAAGAGGCACCGGTTCGTCAGCAACGCCCCGATGGTCCGAATCTCATCCCTTCTCGACCACCTCGACCGGCTCCTGGAGCCCGGCCGCTTCCGCGACTACGGGCCGAATGGGCTGCAGGTGCCGGGGAGCGAGGAGGTCTCGCGAGTGGTGACCGGCGTCTCGGCGCAGCTCGAGCTCTTCGAGCGGGCGGTCGAGCTCGGCGCCCAGCTCGTGATCGTCCACCACGGCCTCTTCTGGGAGTTCCACCCGCCCGGTCTCGACCGCCGCCGGCTCGAGCGGCTGCGGCCGCTGCTCGCCCACGACATCGCCCTCGCCGCCTACCACCTCCCGCTCGACGCCCACCCGGAGGTCGGCAACAACGCCCTGCTGGCCCGCGCACTGGGCTGCGCCGAGCACGTCGCGTTCGCCGAGCACCGCGGGATGCCGATCGGCCGGCTCGGGCGCTTCGCCGAGCCCGGCGGCGTGACGATCGCCGAGTTGGTGGAGCGCGTCACCGCCGCGTGCGACGGCCGCGAGCCCCTGCTCCAGGGCGCCGGGCCCGAGCGCGTGCGCTCGATCGGGATCGTCTCGGGCTCGGCCGCCGACTCGCTCGACGAGGCGGTCGCCTCGGGATGTGACGCCTTCCTGACCGGTGAGCCGCGCGAGCACGTGATGGCCGACGCGCGCGAGGCGGGGATCCACTTCCTCGCCGCGGGCCACTACGCCACGGAAACCCGCGGAATCCGGGCGCTCGGCGAGGGCCTGGCGGAGCGCTTCGGCGTCGAGCACCGTTTCGTGGACGTTCCGAATTCGGTTTGAGGACGTCCGCCGCGACCTGTACCGTTTCGTTCACGTGGCAAACCTCACAGACGGAGGCACCTGCTTATGGCCGTTCACCTGACGCCCACCGAGCTCGCACGCGAGGCGGGGCTCGAGCGCCGCGACGTGATCGAGAAGTGCATGG